>JAISNF010000188.1 GCA_031276415.1 Planctomycetaceae bacterium | reverse complement strand
TTGCGGGTTGAATCGCTTCCGTTAGAGTTACGAAAAAAACTCATTGATAACAAACTGATTACTGCGAAACTTGATGAAAAGATTCCGACTTTATCACAATTGATAGAACAATATAAAATAATTCGTTCTGGAATAAGCGTGGATGCTTCCAATCTTGATAAACGGATTTTCAACTATTTAATGGAATACTTTGGGAAAGACAAACGCATTGATTCAATCACACCAGCAGAAGCGGCGGGAATTCGTAACTATTTGATAAATGAACGAAAAAACGGACATGGCAAATTATTTAAGTCGTCCACTAATAAGGTTGTAATAGCGTTAAAACCAATTTTTAACTTTGCGGTTGATTGCGGTTATTTACAGAAGTCGCCGTTTGAAAAAGTAAAAGGCGGACCAACAACAACGCCGGAACGGGTTTATTATGTAACTTGTCAAGAGATTGAGTTGGCGATTCAAGCGTGTGGGGACGATGTTGAATTGGCGGGGATTTTGGCGTTTGCTAGATATGCCGGTTTGCGGATTCCTTCGGAGATTCGGGATTTACGATTTACCGATTTTGATTCTTCCTGTTTTACAACGGGAGAGGGACTTTTTCGCGTTCCAATATCGGGGAAAACAGGAACTAGACGGGTTCCGTTCTTTCAGGAATTGATTCCTCATGTGAAAAAAATTCGGGAAAAAAGCAAGCCGGAACAGGAATTTGTCTTTGAAAAATATCGCACTTGTAAAAATGTTGGAACACTTATTAAAAAGAAAATACAAAAAGCCGGTTTGAATATTTGGGAAAAGTTTTTCATCAATCAGCGGTCAAGTTGCCAAACCGACAAAGAGCGGCTAGGCTGGTCTCGGTCGGTAATGGATGCCGTTTTTGGGAATACGGAACATGTGCGGCTTAAACATTACATTCAACCAATGCCGGATGGCGATTATGCAAAACTGGGACAATCTGAAAATTGTTTGGACAAAAACAATTCTGTCCAACAAACTCCCACAGAAATTCCCACATTTGAGGCGATATTTGGGGATAAAATAACTTATTCGGATATGCTGGCGGCGATTGGGTGTGACTCAAAAGCGCGGCAAAAAGTTTTTGATTGTATCACGTCCGACCCTGATTTAAGTGTTTGTTATGCAAGCATAAGTGCTTTGTTTGAAACAGTTAACGACAAACAGCTATGGGAATTACCGGAGGAAGAACAAATAAAAAGGACGAACACTTTTGTGCAAAGTGCCGCCCAAAATTTTGAAAAGGCTGTCAAAGATTTGATTAATCCATTGGAGCCAGACGGACTTGAACCGACGACCCCCGCGTTGCAAACGCGGTGCTCTCCCAACTGAGCTATGACCCCATCTTTTTCTTGTCTTCGGAACTTTTTTCAATGTCCAGTACGTCTGTTCGAAAATTGTTCCGATTCGATTCATCCCACGAAAAACGCGTTTCCATGTATGTTTTTACTATATCGTAACTTCCTACTAAAATTGATACAAATAAGAAAAACGCCGCAAATGTCCAATACAAAACATAATAATACAATTCGTCAACCGGCGACGTCAGACATCCAAAAATTATTAACAATAACGAAATAAATAACAACGTAAGCGTTAAACAACGGCGCAACGGAAAAAGAAATCTTGTTCGGATTTCGTTAATTCCATCGCCGCTGTTTATCATTGTTTTTCACTCCATTATTTGTGATAACCTAAAGATTTGATCACCGAAAGCATTTCCTCATACGTGATAAAACGACGGCGATTTTGGAATTTATATTGATCAATCGCTTCTGCCAGTTGCTGCGCATCCGGCGAAAGACCGTCATAACAATTCGAAAATTGACGGCGTTCCACTCCCGGCGGAGGATTGCTTGGACCCGGATTCATCCCGCGCCGTTGCACGAATGGATAATTTACAGAATCTGTACTCATCGGCTTTTCCTTAAAATTCTTAAAATTACTGTATGCTAAATTTTTTCAAAAAATTAGAGAGTTAAAATTACTAAACCGTTTATTTTTTCAACGCCAAAATAAAACCGAAATAGTTTAATATTACGCCGAAAAGTAAACTAATTTGTTTTTCTATTCACTTTAATAAACACGCCCCATTGTCAATTAAAATTTATAAAGTAATCTATTATGCAAAATGAAATCTCTTGAATTCTTTGCTATTTTCTGTATAATTACCGCTATTATAGCAAAGAACTAAAAAGTAAATAAGCCCCTACCGCATCTTTTTTATGATTATTTTTTTCAAATCTTTCCTCATTTTATAATATTTTTTTGGTACTCCGATGATAAAAAAAGTGTTGCTAACATGTTTTTTACAAAATGATAAAAATAAATTTTCAATCGTTTCTATCATTTTTGAATCCATTATACTCTATTTTCAACAGTTATTTTACAGGATACCGACAGGTTTTCCCCACAACACAATGTTTCGTAACTCTCATTTTATAAAGGTATTTCGTAAAAAAATATCGGATATAAACAGTTTTTTTTCTTTTCTTAACACTCTCCTCATATTTATATTTCTTTTTCTTATTTATTTCTTATTAAACACATTTTTTCTGCTTCACCAATTATTGGTTATTAATCACCATTTTTCAATTTCCTTTTTAAGGTTTAATATTCCTGTTCCTGATTGATAAAAACAAAGGCTTTCGCCATACGGTGCATCACACGGCAAGAAGCACGTCAAACAGCAATTGGTTGTATTGTATAATATTCAGCCAACTTGTACCAGATCAATTCAGAATAGGAAAAAAAACCTCCTCCTCACATGTCTTCTAATTCTGGAACACTCACGCCTATGATGAGGCAATATAGCGAGGCAAAAAAAATCTGCCCCGAAGCGTTATTGCTTTTTCGTATGGGCGATTTTTACGAAATGTTTTTCGAAGATGCCAAAATTGCGGCACAGGTTCTCGGTTTGGCTTTGACCAGCCGTGAAAAAGGTCCCAATGCTATGCCGATGGCAGGATTTCCACATCATCAACTTGATTCTTATATTGCAAAACTGATTGCAGCCGGATACCGCGCCGCCGTCTGTGAGCAAATGGAAGATCCCAAAAAAGCAAAAGGCATTGTCAAAAGAGAAGTTACGCGGATTGTTACCGCAGGAACTCTCACAGAAGAAGCCTTACTCAATCCGAAAAAATCAAACTTTCTGGCAGCCATTTGCCAAGATTCAAGAACTCCGAATCTCGAAGTTGGTTTGGCTTGGGTTGAATTGTCCACCGGAGAATTTTTCGCCACAACAGTTTCCGGTAAACAAATTGCCGAACAAATTGCCCGAATTTTGCCGTCTGAAATTATTTACAGCGATAAAGAAGTTTTTGATTGTCCGATTTTTTTCAAAGCCCAACTGACCAAACGTCCTGATTGGACATTTAGCCACAGAACGGCTCTTGATTTGCTTTTGAAACAGTTCGGAACGTCCACACTCGAAGGTTTCGGCTTTTCCGATAAACCGTTTGATATACCGGCAATTCGGGCGGCTGGGGCTGTTCTCAGTTATTTGAACGAAACGCAACGTCAAACTTCCGTTCAAATAGATTCAATTGTGGCTTATCGTGTTGATTCTCAGTTGGAAATCGATGAAACCAGCCGCCGAAGTCTCGAAATAACAACAACAATTCGCGGCGGTAATCGGGAAGGTTCGCTTCTTTCGGTTATTGATCGGTGTATTACACCTATGGGTTCGCGGCTCATTGCCGATTTTATTTCCAGTCCATTGTCTAATATTGCGGCAATTAACGCACGATTAGATGCCGTCGAAGAATTTTATCACGATGATTTGACGGTCAAAGATATACGCGAGAATTTGCGGCGTATTTATGATATTCAACGTATTTTGACACGAATTCTTCAAAATCGCGGAACTCCACGCGATTTGGTAATGATTGCCCGAACTTTACGGACATTGCCGTTTTTCCGCGTTAAACTGGAAAATTCAGTTAGTTCGCTGCTCAAATCGATTCGTGAAAATATTGATACCTGTGAATCGTTATCGGAGTTGCTTTACACAGCCTTAGAAGATGATGCCTCCACAAATTTCCGTGAAGGCGGTTTTATTCAATCCGGTTTTAACGCCGAACTTGACGAGTTGCGGCAACTTCAAAGCGGCGGCAAAGATTGGATAGCCCAATATCAGGCAAAAGAAATAAATCGTACAGGAATTCCTAGTTTGAAAGTGGGTTACACGCGGGTTTTTGGCTATTACATTGAAATTACAAATGTACACCGTGATAAAATTCCCGATGATTATGTTCGGAAAATGACAATCAAAAATGCGGAACGTTATATCACGCCGCAACTCAAAGAGTATGAAGAGAAAATTCTCACGTCAGGTGAACGGGCAAACGGTTTGGAACTTGAAATTTTTGAGATGCTTTGCAAAAAAACTTGTGAAAAACGGCAATCAATGCAATGTACAGCGCGTGCATTAGCGGCATTGGATGTTATTACTTCGCTTGCTTTAATTGCACGGGAACGAGGATATTGCCGACCGCAACTGATTGAAAAGCCGATTTTGAAAATAGTTGAAGGGCGTCATCCTGTGCTTGATGCGCTTGAACCGGCGGGAACTTTTGTCCCAAATGATTCATTGCTTGATAATGAACACGGTCAGATTCAATTAATTACAGGTCCCAATATGGCGGGTAAAAGTACGTTTATTCGTCAAACGGCTTTGCTTTGTGTGATGGCTCAGATTGGGAGTTTTTTGCCGGCTCGTGAGGCGGTAATAGGCGTTTGTGATCGGATTTTTGCGCGGGTGGGAGCCAGCGATGAAATATCACGCGGTCAAAGTACATTCATGGTTGAAATGACGGAAACCGCCCGAATTTTGAATCAGGCAACGTATCAAAGTTTGGTGATTCTTGACGAAGTGGGACGCGGAACCAGCACTTACGACGGAATTTCTTTGGCGTGGGCGATTGTCGAATATCTGCACGATAAAATAGGCTGCCGGACTTTGTTTGCGTCTCATTATCATGAATTAACCGATTTATCGGAGACGTTTGAAAATATTCGTAATATGAATGTTGCGGTCAAAGAGCAAAATGATGATATTGCCTTTTTGCACAAAATTATTCCCGGAACGGCGGACAAGAGTTACGGAATTTACGTCGCAAAAATTGCCGGTATTCCTAAAAGTGTTGTCAAGCGTGCGCGGGAAATTTTGGACGAACTTGAGCAGACGCATGTCAAAGTAACAACACCGGATCATGAGTCTCCAGATCGTGAGTCGGGAATTATTCAAAATATTCGGAAACGAAATGCCGGTGTCATACAATTTTCCTTGTTTGGCTCGGAAAATCATCCGGTTATTGAGGAATTGCGTGATCTTGACATTGACAATCTCAAACCGATTAACGCTCTTCAACTTGTCGCAAAATGGAAAGATATTCTCAAAAATCGTGAATCAATAAATCAAACGTGAACAAATTTTATGGATTTTTTGAAACTTAATAATAAACGTTTTTTAGTATTTGGTGTAGCCAATAAAAAGAGTGTTGCGTTTCAGATTGCTAAAATGCTTTTTGAAGAAAATGCGATAGTCGATTTCGTAGTTCAGAATGAATTTGTTGCGAAAAAAGTTCGTGAATTATTTCCCGAACAAAATATTTTTTCATGCAATGTCGAAATTGATGAAGAAATTAAAAAACTTCGCATGGAAATAGAGAGCAAAATTGATTCACAAATTGATTCACAAATTCATTATGACGGTCTTGTTCATTCGATAGCGTTTGCGGATTACGGTGACGGCATGAAACCGTTTCATGAAACTTCAAAGCGTGCTTTTTTGCAGGCGTTGGATATATCATGTTTTTCATTGATTTCAATTTGCCGTGAATTCGCCGGACTTTTGAAAACAAACGCTTCAGTTGTAACAATTTCTATTTCAACGACACGAATGGCGAGTGAAAATTATGGTTTTATGGCTCCGATTAAGGCGGCGTTGGATTCATCGCTTGCGTTTTTGGCAAAATCATTCAGTCAATTTTCGGAAATACGGTTCAATGCTGTTGCGCCAAGTTTGCTCAAAACGTCGGCATCTGCGGGAATACCGGGTTATGCCGATTCTTATCTTTTTGCGGAACAAATAATTCCGCGTAAACGTGCCGTTTCAACCGAAGAAGCCGCTGCCGCCGCCATTTTCCTGCTCAGTCCCCGTTCCAGCGGAATAACCGCACAAAAAATAATCGTTGACGCCGGCATGGAAATCAATTACTTCGATAAAGAAATCATTAGAAAAATTGTACACTAAACGGAAAGGAAACTTTATGTATATTCAGGAACTGCGTCTTCAAAATTTTCGTAAATTTGAAGATGTTACATTACAATTCCATCCGCAGTTTAATATTCTTATTGGTGAAAATGCCAGCGGAAAAACAACAATTTGTGACGCAATTAAAAAAACATTACACACATTATTTCACCAATTAAGCGGGCTGGAGTTTCAATCAGATAAATCCTCAAATGATGTACGTTATTCATTTCCAAAAGGACTTTCCAAAGAATATCATTTTCCATTGCAGTTGGTTATTTCGATAACAAATCTTTTGGGAATGAATTCAAAATGGACGCTTCAAAAAGATAATCGTACAGATTCTTACTTTTGTTCGCCGAATATTGAAGGAGAAACTCAGACATTACATGATGATTTACAATATAAAATATCAAAAGGTGAGAAGATAGTTCTTCCATTAATCGCTTATTATGGAATTCCGCGAGTGGAAAAACGACAAAAAAATCAGTTTAAAAATTATTCCGAATCACGTCTTAATACTTATAAAACCAGTTTGGACGGTAATTGTAACACTCGCCCCTTTTTCAATTGGCTTTATCGGCAGTTTTTGATTGATACAAAAACAAAACAAAAAAATTATCTTCTTGATGCAGTTCGTGAAGCGATTAAAAAAATGATTTCAGATTGTCAAGAAATTGAATATGATCCGATAATTGACGAAGTTATTGTTTCGCTTGGAGAAAAAACTTTTTCATTCAATGATCTTTCTGACGGTTATCGCGGCGTAATTGGTTTGGTTGCTGATATAGCACATCGGATGGCTCGGCTAAATCCTGATCTTGAGGCAAAAGTTCTTGAAGAAACACCGGGAATTGTTGTTATTGACGAAATTGATTTACATTTACACCCAAAATGGCAACGTTCCGTAGTGGAAAATTTACGTTCGATTTTTCCAAAAGTTCAGTTTATTGTAACTACACATTCGCCGTTTATTATTCAATCTGCAAGAGATGGTGAAGTTATTTATTTAGATAATATTGGAACGGTTTTGAATATTACCGGCAAATATCGCGGAGTTGCATGTCCCGGACCATGTGACCGTTACGATAACAAAGGAATTGAAGAAATAGCAGAAGAGATTCAAAAAGTCGAGGAGTCTTATCGTTCGCAACGGCGGCAAAAAATGTACGAAGCAGCACAAGAATATTATAAAATTCTTAATGAAATCCCCAATGCATCAGACGATGAAAAAAGAGTAAAAAAAGAAAATCTTGATCAATTGCTTGAGCCTTATATGGATAATGTCGCTTATGCCGCATTCCTTAAAATGGAACGTGCGGCGGCAGGAATTGATAAATGATACAGAAAGAAATATTTCAATGCGTCCTGTAAATCGCGGTCAACAGCCGGAAAAATTAGTTATTACAAAATATCAGGATGCTTTACCTGATCTTTCTGAACGATTCGGGCGTTATTGTTCGTATTGCGAGATGCAATTATCGGCTTCCCTTGCTGTAGAACATATAATGCCAAAATCAAAACATCCCGATTTAGAATTAAAATGGGAGAATTATCTTTTATCTTGTGTTCATTGTAACAGCATTAAAGGTAATAAAGATATAAATGTTTCAGATTATTTTTTTCCTGATCGTGATAATACATTCGCAATTTTTGATTATTCGCAAAAAGGAATAGCAGTTAGTAATTCGCTAAATCCTCAAGACAGCGAGAAAGCCCAAAAAACATTACAATTAACCGGATTAGATCGCTTGAATGAAAATGAAAAAAGATTTATAGATTTCACAATGAAATGGAATATTGCTCTTCGTTCCCGAAAGAGATTGAATAACAATCTTTCAAATGTAGATATTATTGAATCAACAATTGATCTTGCGAAAGAAAGCGGTCATTTTAGTATTTGGATGACGGTATTTGCTGATAATCCTGATATGAAGAGGCGTTTTATTGAAGCGTTTCCCGGAACGGAAACGAGATGGTTTGACGAAAATGGAAATTCTAAACCGTCTAAATCATTTTAAACCGTCTAAATCGTTTGAATAATCATGTTGCGAATTTTTTTTAGTACACAAATTATTTTCTGAAAAAACTGATGTTATCCCGTGAAGACATTGCTTTTATGTATCTTGAACAATTACCGTTTGAGCCTTATCCGTTTCAGGAGGAAGCCGTATTTGGCTGGTTTTCTTCGGAGCAAGGAGCGTTGGTTTGCGCTCCGACCGGAATGGGTAAAACATTAATTGCCGAAGCGGGAATTTTCGAAGCGATAAAAACCGGCAAGAAAGCCTATTACACGACACCGCTTATTGCATTGACCGAACAAAAATATCGCGAGATTCAAGCCGCTTTGGAACGCTGGGGATACAATAAACATTACGTTGGTCTTGTAACAGGAAACCGCCGCGAAAATCCTGACGCTCCGATTCTTGTTGTTGTTGCGGAAATTCTTTTTAACCGTTTGTTGGCAGCGCAAAATCAAGCGAATATGTTTCATTTTGACGATGTAACAACAGTGGTTATGGACGAATTTCATAATTTTGCCGATGCGGAACGCGGTATGGTTTGGGAATTTACGTTGAATTTACTTCCGCAGCATATTCGGACGTTATTGATTTCCGCAACAGTTGGAAACGCTTACGAATTTGTTGCATGGCTTCGCGATAATGTTCAGCGGCGTTTGACATTGGTTGAATCGTTTGAGCGTAAAGTTCCGTTGACGTATCAATGGATTGGCGATCAACTGCTCACGGAACATCTCGAATTTATGACACGCGGCGATGAAGAATCGCGTTTAACACCGGCGTTGGTTTTCTGTTTTGACCGGAACGAATGTTGGAATATCGCCGATCAAGTTCGCGGGCGTGATTTGATAACCGCCGAGCGGCAAAAAACAATATCACAAATTCTTGAACAATATGATTGGAAAGAAGGAGCGGGACCGCATTTGAAACAATTATTACTTCGCGGTGTTGGAATTCATCATGCCGGCGTGTTACCGAAATATCGGCGAATTGTGGAGGATTTGTTTCAACAAAAATTGTTGTCAATTTGTGTTTGTACGGAAACGCTTGCAGCCGGAATCAATTTACCGGCAAGATCGGTTGTCTTGCCAAGTATTTTGAAAGGAAAACCGGGCGAGAAAAAAATTATTGAATCAAGTTCGGCGCACCAAATTTTTGGCAGAGCGGGAAGACCGCAATATGATGATCACGGTTTTGTGTTTGTGTTGGCTCATGAAGATGATGTGAAAATTGGGCGTTGGAAGGCAAAATATGATCAAATTCCCGAAGATACAAAGGATCCGAAACTTCGTGAAATGAAAAAGAAGATGAAGAAAAAAGCCCCGAGCCGCCGAACAACCGAACAATATTGGACGGAAGATCAATTTCTGAAACTCAAAGAGATGCCGCCGGGAAAATTAGCAAGCCGCGGAGTGATTCCTTGGCGTCTTTTAGCGCACATTATTTCGTTGGATCATAATATTGAACCGATTCGCCAAATTGTCGGGCGTCGGTTGATGAGCGAAAAATGGGTTCGCGAAGGTCAGAAAAAACTTGATGAGATGCTTTTAATATTATCTGATGCGGGTTTTATCAGACTGGAAAAAAAGGACGGAAACGAAAATACAGAAACAATGAACAAAAATACGGCAGAGCAAAAAGAAGTTACCGAGCCTAATTCTTTGGAAGTTAGAAAAGTTGATTTTAATTTTGCTTATCCGACGGAGCGTTTATCGGAACTGATGAAATTCCGCGGGGTTCATCCACTTTACGGAATGTTTTTATTGCAACATTTAGGTATTGCGGATCGGGCGGAACGTATTCAGGCGTTTGAAAGTTTGCTGGAACTTCCGCCGTCGATTGGACCGAGTGTTCGTGTACCGAAACAGGACGTGTTGCCGAATGGTACTTTGTCAACGGAACGTCTTGATTCGATGCTGCTTTCATTGGGGCTGGCTGTTACGGATGAACTTGTTCCGAAAACCGAAGAGGAAGAAGAGGATGAACGTGAAAAACGTCGGCATTTCGGCGGCTGGGCGGAAGAGCGGTTTTATGTTATTCCGTTGGCGGAAAAACTGCGGCGGCTTTTTGAGTACGAGTATCCAACAGTTGAAGTCCGTATTAATCCGGTTTGGGCGGCGGGCGAGATTTTGCTTGAATTTAAGGGCGATTTCAACAAATATGTTGTTTCGCGTGCAATTCAGAAACAAGAAGGAGTTATTTTTCGGCATCTTTTGCGGTTAATTTTGTTGTTGGAAGAATTTAGTGAAATGACGCCGGTGGATTGTTCACCGGCGGATTGGAAAGCCGATTTAACCGACATGGCGGAAACATTGATTGCGTGTTGTACGAAGGTTGACCCGCAAAGCACCGAAGAAACTCTAGAACACGCAAAAGAAACCGCTATTGATGAAGCAATGTAATTAGGGCATCTCTAATTGGCAATTTAACAATAATTCCGCTCAATCCCGTAAAACTATAAAATATTAAATTTAGAGAATTTCTAATAACCGATTTTTTATTTAACCGCTGAGAACACAGAGTTCACAGAGAGGAAAAATTAAAACTAACTTTTTGATTCCAATTAAAAAATTCCTCTGCGTTCTTTGTGTCTTCTGTGGTTAATAAAAATAAAGACATCAATTATTTGATCGGGTCTATCGTATTTCAAATGATATTTGGTAGAATAACTCGGTTTGGTATGAACCTTATACCTTTTTAATGACCCAACCTTAACAAAGGAGCCTTACAATGAAAGAATGTTCGTGTAAAAATCGTTCTACTGCAGTTAAAAAAGATAATGTCGGTAAAATCTTTCAAGAAGCGATGAATGCCGGCGATGGAATTTTGCGGTTAATTCCCAATTGGGTGCCGCGTAATTTTATGCATCCGGGTAAACGGATTAAACTTGCCCCGACAGATTGGTATGCACTTGGAATTCATCGCGGCGGTATTGATGAACGTTGGTTCGGCAGCACCACTGAAGCCGCCAACGATAACCGCGCCGATGATGAAGGTCTCAGTTACGTCAAGTTCAACGGTGAAAAATTCTTGCTCCGTGACGCTGTTGCGGAAGGAAAAAACGCGGTAGTCGGCGAATCTATTTGGAAAAAATATCAACGTTGGCCTATCTATTCCAAGTTTTTCGACAATGCCGGTCCCATTTGCCATCACATGCACCAAATGGAAAAAGACGCCAAACTGGTTGGACAAGAAGGAAAACCCGAAGCCTATTATTATCCGCCGCAACTAAACGCCGCTGAAAACCATTTCGATTATACATTCATGGGACTCGAACCCGGAACAACAAAAGCCGATGTCCGAAAATGTCTCGAAGATTGGAACAAGGGCGATAACGGTATTCTTGATCTTTCGAAGGCTTACCGGCTCAAACGCGGAACCGGATGGGTTGTTCCTGCCGGTGTTTTGCACGCTCCGGGTTCGCTCTGTACTTACGAACCACAATGGGGTTCCGATGTTTTTGGAATGTTCCAATCATTGGTCGAAGGACGCGAAGTTCCTTGGGATTTGCTCGTCAAAGATGTCCCCAAAGATAAACACAAAGACCTTGATTTTATTGTCGAAATGCTTGATTGGGACAAAAATGTCGATCCGTTTTTCAAAAATTCCAATTATGTGGAACCAATTATTGACAAAAATCAATCCGGTGACGGTTATTGGGACAAATGGATTACTTACGGGAAAATTGACGGCAAACAACTCTTCTCCGCAAAAGAATTGACGGTGTTGCCGGGTGTTAAGTTTACGCTCAAAGATCCTGGTGCGAGTAGTTGGATTTTCGTGCAAGGTCACGGAAAAGTCGGAAAACTTGAAGTTGATACGCCAACGATGATTCATTACGGCGAAGAACCAAACGACGAAATTTACGTAACCGCTGAAGCCGCACAAAAAGGATTTGTTATCGAAAATACCGGTAGTGATCCGCTTGTTGCGTTGCGGTATTTTGGACCCGATGTTCATAAAGAAGTTCCCAACATCGGTGATTACAAAAAATGTGATTGCCAATGTAAAAAATAGGGAAACGTAAAAGATTAAGGAAACCACTCAGAAAACCGGATCAACGGTTGCGATTGTAGGTTAAATAATTTTACCGAAAGGCTATTTAACTTATGGTCGCAACCGAAGGTCAAAAGCCCTTTCTCTTTTGAAATATACTTCTCACTTAAAGTAATACCTCCGCCCGATAAAATTCAGAAGGATGAATCTATTGACTTTTCGGCTAATCGTGGGATAATTACCGTCATATTGTTTTCTATTCCGGTGATTTAATTGTGTCTGTTGCGGCATGATGTCAATATGAGTAGTTGTGAGTGTCAGTGTGTTACTTCCTATCATCGAAGGATTTTGGATCAAAAATTACAAAGGACTAAGGCAAATTGCTTTGGGTTCCAGTTTTCATCAGTCGATGGTCATGGATATCGGTGTTGATCTTTCGCCGTATGAATTGACCCCGTTCACAACTTTCATTGGTGCAAGCGGTACCGGCAAAAGTTCTATTCTTGATCTTTTCTCTTTTATTTCGGATTGTTTGGAATCTGGATTGGACGATGCTCTTAACAAACGAGGCGGGTTCGATGCCGTTCACTATCGCAATGGTGAAGGTCCTATTTCGTTCGGTTTAATTTACAGAGCCTGTTCCGAACCGAATCCTCTGACTTACGCTGTTAATATCGACAAAAAAGCCGGAACTCAATACGCTTACATTGAAACAGAAGCCATTGTTTACCGCAATAATCAACAAAACGGTGTTACTCCGATTCTTCTCTTTCAAAACGGCGATAAATCATTGCGGCATCTTAGTCCTTGGTACGGAGCCGGAATGTTGGAATTGGAATTGGTTAAGCGAACCGACAGCAAACATCTTGCTCTGGCAACTTTGGCAAATTATGAAAATCTGCCGGATGTTCCTCAACTGAAGCGGCATCTTGATCAATTTCATCATGCTTGTTATTTTCCAGACAATGCTTCCGGTTTGGTTCCGCGTTCTCACAAACAGAACAAAGGAACTTCTCTTGTTTCGGAGATTAAACGTTTTCGGGGAAAACATGGTCCTGAATTTCAGGAGATTTTGAATGTTATTGCGCAACGATTGCCGGAGGTTGACAAAATTGATTGTGAAATAAATGAATCGGGACGACCGATTCTTTCATTTTTCATGAATGGTCAAAAGGAACCGTTTTATGCGGATCAGGTGAGTGAGGGTTTGCTTCGGCTTTTTTTCCATGTTCTCCAGTTCGAGGATCCTGTTCCCATACCGCTTATTGGGATTGAAGAACCGGCTGCTTACATGGATGAAGAGCAAATGAAGGTGTTTGTCAATATGGCGAGGCATTTTGTTAATGAAAGGGGCGGAACGCAGTTTTTGGTTACGACGAATCAGATTGCGATGGTTGATCAAATGGATCCGACTGAGGTGTGGATACTTTACAAAGATGCGCAAGGCGATATTAAATCGACGCGAGCACTTGACGAACTTTCTTTTCAGGGAATTGACTTGAATACAATTGGTCCTTATTGGTATTCCGACTATATTTATCGCGGAAATAATAATCCCAATCCTGTTTAGATCGTCCCTGAAAATCGCCCGCAGATTGCCGCTGATAATTTTTAAAATACAAAACAATAAAACATGCAAAAAAAATTTTTGTTTTGGTGTTGACAGGTTTAACCCGAAGTTCCTCAGCGTTTTTTTCTGTAAATCATTGAAAAATAAGTAATTAAGTGCAAAAACATAACGGTTTTTACACATAATATTGTATCATTTTATTTTTTTTTCTTAAGTTCTTTGTTTTCAAATAGTTACGTTGACGCATATACATGGCTACAAAAAAGCCTGATTTTTACATAACTCTTTTTATAACAAGGAATTAAGAAAAAACGCTGAGGAACTTCGGTTTAACGGGTCATGTATAATCACAAACAATTAATTTCTGAATTTTTATTTTAAATTTTGGAGACCAAATTACAATTTAAAAAATTAAGTAACCGTTTACAGAGATTCGTTTAACAAGTTATCATAATGAAAAAATCAATCACACCCCTTTGTATGGAAGAAGCGAGAAGTGAAAGGTTCGCAAATTGCAAATAAATTGTCGAATTTAAGCGGTTAAACAGTAGTATTCCGGCAAGCAGGAGTAACTTGGCAGTGTACTTGACATATTCGTTGCTTTTGAGGAGAATGTTTGGGATTTTGGGTGTTGCGGAATGTCCGCACGGTTTAATGAATTTATGAAATTTTATTTGCGTGTCGTAATTATGTTTATT
>JAISNF010000577.1 GCA_031276415.1 Planctomycetaceae bacterium | reverse complement strand
GTCAAACAGTGGCTAGTCAAACAGTGGCTAGTCAAACAGTGGCTAGTCAAACAATAGAGTTGGCTAGCTTTTTTTTTCGCTAGCCAAAAACAACAACTTTGTTTAGATTGTTTGACAACTTGTCACAAACAGAAAGGATTTTAGGCTAGAAAATGAAAAAATCTATTTTCAGTTTAATGTTCAGTTTAGCGTGTTTCGTCGTTTTTTGTGCTTCTGCCAATGCCGATGAAATAAGATTTGACTCCATAACGGGGTCAGGAACACACTTAGTTACAAATGAAAAAACATGGGGAACAGCGTATGATTACAATTGGAATATGCAATCGAAGCAGACTGCGGTAGATTTGTACGACTATTTTCAGTATCTCGGTGGTAGACCTATGAATAACACTTCTGTTGACGCAACACCAGAAGAGTGGAACGAAGGATTGCTCGCTGATGAATTTCATCTTGTTGCGACCAAGACATACCAAACAGCCATAGGAAAAGTCGGACCAGGTGGAAAAGTAGAAGACCGCTTTAATGATGGTATCTATGGTGTTCGATCTTCCGAATTGTATAATGCTGAGGCAAGTGGCGTTGCAGCAGCAATGGGTATCGATTCCCTTCATTCAAGCTCAATTCTTACCTCTTTCGCAGCACCTTCAACGGGGTTGGTAACTGCTGATATAGCATGGGATTCTTGGGTATATGACGACCAACATGATACGTTTTTGCAAACAAGAGATCCCAATGGGATTCGGGGTGTTGACAATGGTTCATACGCATTTGTAAGCGGTTTTACATACGATAATGCGGATGCTAGTTCCCAACTGCTGAATGGTATGATTTCAATGCTCGGTACAAATCTTGACATTCTTATCAATGGATTTAGCCTTGATGATAGACTCAGTAGCTATTATTACAAAAGTAATGACACAAACGAGTCAGAGTGGTTCGAAGGTTATAACCTGGAAATTGATTTAGCAGGACTTTGGACGGAAGGTATCTTGTCTAATGGTATCAATAATATTGCTTTTATTCTTGATACTTTAGACGGTAATGCTCAGCTTCGCTCACATTACGATGATGGGCTTCTTGCCTTCTCTGCCGAGCTTAGTACTACTGGACCAGGTAATGTAACACCAGAACCTGCAACGATGTTAATTTTCCTAACTTGCGGCGGACTTGCCTTAGTTGCCGGAAGATTACGAAAATGCAAAAAAACAAACAAATAGTTTTTGTTCCCCCAAAAACAAAAAAAGGTTTTCCATAGTAAGTTTTCCTTTTTTCGCCTGTTTACCTTAAACCGGTAAACAGGCGTTTTTTAGTTGAGAGTGGATAGTGGAGAGTTGTCGCAAGCGTACTATTTACCAAAACGTTTTTAATCCGTTTGTGAACACTATTAACTATTCACTATAAACTATTAACTAAAACCAAACCTCATTTTCACCTAATTTTTCCTAACAAAACAACCTCAGTAGCAAAATAAAATAACACACAACAACCTCATTACCTCATTATGGTTATTATTTTTTAATGAGGTAATGAGGTTTGTTTTGTGGGGAATTTATGGCTACTGAGGTTGTTTTTGTTATGAAAATTAGGTGGAAATGAGGTTAATTCGATTTCCGTCTGAAAACAGAGTCACTGTCGGCGAGTACGCCGACCAACCTTTGCGGCGAAAGGTTGACTACCAAATAACGGTTTCGCAATGCGGAATTATTTGTCTGAACTATGATTTTGTGATTGTTGTGATTGGAACTCAAAAGTTGCCTACCAATACGGGACTTAGGAAATATCACGGAATTTCTACACTAAACTGAGACACCATTGAATAAATACAAATTTTTCTTCTCTGTGTCCTCTGTGGTTAATAAAAATAAATCTGTGGTTTTTAGAAGTTCCCTAAATATCTTTTTATCTTTTGAATGATCTCAGAATGAATTGTATAAAAAAATCGGGAATGTTCTTGAAAGAGTTTCGTAAGTATTAGATAATTTGTAGAAATAACACGATGTTTGGGGAAACACTGTATCAGCGGTTTAGATTATAGGATTTATTGAGTTCTGATTGTTTTGCATTTTTTAAGGAATAAAGCGGCAATCCGCGAAATAATAGTGTAGAATAAATAACCTCACCAATACACCATTTCCCAATTTCAATCCGATTTAGTTGAATAATTACAGGTAATTTGTTGTTTCCAACCAACTATGAACGAATTTGACAACCAATTTTACCGCGAAACACCAGAAGAAGCGGCAATTCGGCTTCGTGCTAAGATTGCCGCCGGTGAATTGTATTTGAAGCCGGAGTTGGCAAAAGTTTTAATGTTGTCAGCCCAGCAATCGGCAATCAATCAACAATTCGATGATGCTCTGTTCCGTATTGACGAGGCTCTTGCGATTATTGAGAAATTGATAGAAGATGATCCAACGGAATTTCAATCATTTCTGGTTCCTTGTTTTCTTTTTCGGGCAACAATTACTTTATTTCATCGCGGTCCCGAAGCCGGTTTGGTGGCTCTTAATGAAGCAATTCAATATTTTTCAAAAAAAGCCAATCGGAATAGTTCCATCATACAAAACGGTTTGGCGGTTGCTTTGGCAAACAAAGCGAAAATTCTGACCAATCCGCTCGGAGCCTATTCAACCGCTATCGCAACTCAGGAACAAGCCGTGAAAATCTGGCGGCATCTTCTTCGTTTGGGCAATGCGGAAAACCGGCAACAACTCGTTTTGGCTCTTCTGGAATGCGGTGATATGAAAATTTTGTGCGGAAATCCGCCTAAGGCTCTTCCCGATTTTCAGGAAGCATACGAAATTGTTCATGACGGAATTACCTATGGACAGGCAGAATTTTATCCGATTTTGATTCAGGTACTTGTGAAACAAACAAAACTCTATGAATTACTTGACGATCTTCCTAATGCGTTTCGTTTATCACGGGAATCAATTCAGATTGTCAAAAAATTGGTGAGCGAAGGAGAATCACACGCAAAAATCTTGTTGACAACGCTTCATTTGCAGCACGGAATGCTTTTCGCCCGGCGTAATCAATATCCGGCGGCGTTGGAAGAATTGAATCGTTGTTGTGACGTTTTTTATGAACTTCTGCATCAGCGTGAAATACCGTTATCGGGCAATTATGCTATTCGGATTGGATTGGCGAATGCGTTAATGTATCGCGGCAACATATTGTCGGAGTTGGAATATTACGATGAAGCGATGAAGGCGTTCAAAGAATCTGCGCAACAATATCAATATGCGGCGGAATTTCGACCGGAAAGCGACAATGATGAAACATTTATTCCGTATTCGATTGGAGTTGTTCAATTGAATCAGGCAAACATGTTTGTTGCTCAGGGAAAATGGGAAGAGGCTCTTCGTCTTAAAGAAAAAGCGTTACTAACTATTCATCAACGTTTGGAAGCGGGACACAATGAGATTTTACCGAATCTTGTTTCGGCTTATCAAAAAATGATTAACATTCTTAGAAAACTTGGAAAACGGAAAGAGGTTTTTGTATGGCTTGACAGTTTGGCGAAATTACTTGAATCGGTTGTCGATGACGGCAATTTGGAATTTCGGAATGATTTGGCATCGATTTATAATTTGTATTGTCTTTTATATGAGGAACAAAACGATTTTGCCAAAGCGGAACAAAACGCTATTCGGGCATTGCGAATTCTCCGATCTATTGCCGACGAAGAATCCGACACGCCGAATATTCATGTTGCGAAAATCCAGTGGAGCGAATTATTGTTGCAAATTGCATTTCTCCGTTCTCATCAAAATCGTCTTGGTGATGCCATTCATTTATTCCAAAACGTAATGGACGATGTAACCGGACTTTTTAGTGACGGTAATAAACTGGCGATTTATGATGTTATACTTACCTATTCGCAATTTGCAACTTTTATTGAAACGATTGCAAAAAGCAATTATTCTCCAAACAAGGATTCGGATACGAAAATAAATGTCGGTCATTTACCGGAACACATTCTTTTGCGGTTTCAAAAATTTTCGGAGATGGACAGAGACGATCTTCCTGAACACACTTCGGAATATTTTCAAGGTTGGATTGATCTGACGATGAATACATGTTTGGCGGGAATTGAATTGATACGGCAACAGCAGATTGAAAAGAACGAACCGGCGACAAATTTATTTTTTACGACAAAAATCTCTCACTTCCGAAAAGTGCGGAGTGCGCTTTTCCTTTTGCAAAACGCACCGGAGCAAGCGTATGAGGAGTTAGTTTTGGCGGCGGAACAATGGGAATTACTTCTTGTTGATTTGGAAAAACTCAAGGCTCAGAACAAATATTTTGCGGCGGAGGCAAAAGATTCTGAATTTGATGATGAACCTGAATTGGGTTCTGATTTTGTTTCCGAATTTGAATCCGAATCTGATTGGGATATTCGGAAAAATGATTTTGAAAAAACATATCGTAACCATTGTTTTTATTTTATTGGAGAATTTCGTTTGATTTTGCGATCTTGGGCGAAAGTTTGCCTGATGCTCAAACGTTTTGAAGAGGCGGAACGTATTCTCAATCGTGAAATTGATTTAACCCGTAACATGGTGCAACAAGAAATTCCTGATGCGGATCGTTTTTTGATTTTATCTTTGGTTCATTATGCTCAAGTGGTTGAAAATTCTTTTAGTATTTCCAGAACGTTAACTTTATTTGATGAAGCGCGTCAACTTGTTCGGAAGCGTATTCATGAAAAAACAGTAATTTCGGACGATTATTCTCTTTTCATTCATGTTTATCTTGCTTATGCGTTATGTCTTATTAAGAACGGTAAAGCCAATTATGTTATGGAGTTAATGAATCATTATGTGGAGGACATTAGGATGCGTTGCGAGTTTTCATACGAATTTCCGACGCCGGACATTTGGATTGAGATTTGCCGTGCTTTTGACATTCACACGCTTTGGCTAACGGATCCGGTGTTACTCAAAACTGTTCGCGTACAACAACGCAAATTATTAGCGCAACACCCTGAATTTGACTCAAACCCACAACTCCGCGAATGGGATAAACAACTCAAAGAAGAAATCGAAAAAGAATAACAAATATTAGTTTTCGTAGCAAATTTATAAATTACGATACCAAATTACAATACCGGATTTTCGGCAATTTAATGTATATCTGTGTTATTTGCGGACAATTCTTTGTTTTCGCGGTTTTTGTTTTTAGAAGTACCTCATGGATAGTTACGCATTGTGTTGTGCGTGTTTGGGCAATTGACTTTTCATTATCAACGGTTAAACTATGGTAATAATAGATGAGTTTTTTAATCAAAATAAATAAAACAAGATAGTCAATGACAAAATATTCCCAAGTGTTCGTAAAGGGTTTTGTCGGTATGAATATTAAATGTAACGTCTTTAATTTCCGGTTTTCCATTACAACGATATTACAACGATAACTCCGTAAAAAACGTAACTCGTTTGTGATTTGCGTTTAATGAAACGAAAAATCCTGCTATACCGGTAACGGTATCAAACTTGAAACATTAGAAACATCAATGGATTCACAAGAAATCAAAGAAAAATTTCAGCAACTTTTGGACGATTATCACTCCAACCGGATTGATTGGAAAACATTTGAGCAACAACTTTTCGAGTTGAAATCATTACGTTTAGGTATTTCTGCTTCCGAACACAATGCGACGGAACGTTTTTCGGATGCTTCTCAAACCGCCTCTGCTCAATCACCTCCTCAAACAACATCAACAGCATCGCAGATTTTACCGTCACGTTTTTCATCAACCGCTGTTTCCAAAAGCAGACGATTTTCACTTCAACCGCCGCCCGAAAATTCGTTGCCCATGTCTTTGGAATCACAGCAAAACAAGAGCGGAATCACACACCCAATACCCGCTTTTCCGTTTGTTCCAACCACTTCCAATAATTCGCACAATAATTCGCACAATAATTCACAAAAAAAAGTTGCGAATTCTACTTCGACATTTTTTATTGATGCCGATTCGCCCTCGCGTATTTTCCGTTCAACAGGACCGTTACAAACTTCTCGGCGGTATAATCGGCTCGATTCGGGAACACAAATTGGAAACGATTATACGCTTCAACGCGTTCTTGGCAATGGACAATGCGGCGAAACATGGTTGGCGGAAGAAAATTCAAGTGGTAATCTTGTCGTTCTAAAACTGGTTCCCGCGCTTATTCAACGAGATGAAAAATCGCTTGATCGTGTTTCGGATTCGTTTCGCCGTGTTTTGAAATTGAAATATTCGGGAATTTGTCCGGTATTTCGGTTGGCGCAAGATGAAATTCTTGGAAGTTTTTTTGTATCGGCATTTTTGGATGCATTGCCGTTGAACCAATATTATGAACGATATTGTCAATTGTATCAGGATTTTCCGTTTACGGTTGCTGTACAATTACTCATTCCTGTAAGTCAGGCTCTTGATTTTGCGCATCGGAAAAAAATTGTACACCGAATGTTGAAACCACAAAATATTCTGATCGGCAAACGTTGCGGTGTTGTTGTTACGGATTTTGAGTTTACGGAAACGGTTCGCCGAGAAATGTTGTATCTTGGTGTTACGACAAATACGCCCACAACCGCATTCTGGAAAGCACCGGAAGTTTGGACGGATAAAAATTATAGTCCTTATTCGGATCAATTTGCGCTCGGCGTCTTAGCCTGCCAACTCATCACAGGTTCATTACCGTTTCAAGGAGAAAACGATACGGAATGTCGCGAAAATATTCTTCGCACCGAACCCATTCTCGACGAATCATTACCGGAACAAACTCAAATCGCTTTGCGGAAAGTTTTATCAAAAAATGCGGGAGACCGGTTTTCAACTTGTTACGATTTTGTGAAGGAACTAAGCGAATCCCTGAGATTGAATCCGGTGGAGCAAACGCCTGAAACAAAAATTTGGTCTTTCTCTGAAAAAGAAACAATTCTTGATCCGCAAAATACTTTTCAACAACAAAATCAAACATTTCCTTATACTAAAAACCCAAAAAATTCTTCGGTGATATCGGAGTTAATTCCGTACAATTTGATTTCTTTGCGGGCGGGGTTGATTGCAATTTTTCTAACAATAATGATCTTGGGCGGCGGAATTGTTTTTTGGAAGTTTACGGCAACATCAAATTCTCCCGATAGTGTAACAACACAAAACGATCATTTTACGGAAAACGATGAGAACAATAGAAAACGTTCAGGATCAGATTTACCGTTTGCGGACAAAACGGCAGTTTTAATTTCGACTGAAGAACTGGAACAAAAAACCCGATTAGCGGACGAGGGAAATATTGAAGCGCAACGGGATTTAGGCGAAATTTATTTTTACGGCAAAGGCGGAGTTAAACCGAACTATCAAAAAGCGATTCAATATTTCCAGTTGGGTGCTCAACAAGGTGATACTGTATCGTTATATCATATTGGGCGTTGTTTTGAACTTGGACTTGGCGGTTTGCCGCACGACACCAATCATGCTGTTTCAATCTACAAACGAGCAAAAGGATTCCCAAAAGCAGACGAAGCCTTGAAAAGACTAAAAGTAAAAAATTAATGTAATGATTCACGGTAATAGGTTTAAACTGTAAAAACGCAATGTATTGTGTTTCTAGTGCTTTGTTAATCTTAAAAATTGGGGTGAACAGTCAAAATAGTGTTAAAAAATAATGTCTTTCATAAAACATGTATCCCTAAATTTAAGATTAACAAAGCACTAGGAAGTTCTACCTTTTTGCTAGAAATTCCTAGTAAATTGCTCAAACGTTTGACCTTTTTGCTAGAAATTTAAAACGAATTTGTTTAATTTTAGGAATTTTTAGTTATTTTCGGGGTTATTTTCTTTTGAATGTTGTGTGGGAGGGGAAAGCAAACACAAAGAGCATCATACACCGCTTGGGCTTTTATTTCGACTTTTTTTGCCGGTCAACTTCTTGACCTTCGATTTGCTACGTCTCCGGTACACTTGTGGACATGCCTCAACCGTTTTTATTATAGTACTTGTCAAATTCTTGCAAAATATTTGGATTAAAAAAAGGTTTCTTTTGACTTTTCTCATTATTGGGGTCAAGATAGCGAATCATTCCTAATTTTTCATTATTCATAAGTGATTTCCTAACTTTGTGATATTTGTTGTCTGTTTTAAAATTTGAATATCGGTCTCTACATTTATCGGTGAGCGTTTTGTAGTCCCATGGATACTTTTCTTTTATCTGTTCTTCAGTTAAGCGAACTTCTGGTGCGTTTGGATCATTTGTTATATGAACACCAAGTGCATCTTTTGCTTTTGATTTAGTAAATTTTATTTCCACATTGACTGTTACTGAATACGTAGCATCTGGATTGCTTTGTGTTTTATCAAGATTATCAAGAAATCTGAGAAGTGCAGTTTCTTCTACATTGAATTGAAGCCCTTCAACTTGTGCAGGAAGATTAAGGAAAACAAGTGGCAGTAGATGTAATCCTAATTCTGATAATTCTCGCTTGAACCATTCACTTAAAACGGCAATAAAGTTTTTTACACATGCTGCACCATATTCATACAATCTGATATTGAAATCTTGCGATACAGTATAGAAATGAATGGAAGCATCTCGTATTTCAATCAAACCTTGTAAGTTTTGAAAAACTGCAATGTCCAGTTTTTTCTGCTCATATAATTTCTTTGCAAGCCAATCAATTGCATGGGTGAACGGAGTACCTGCTCTTGTTTTTTTGATATATTCTTTCCCGCTTTGTTTGCCGTTTTTATTTTTACGTCGTTCATAAACATAAAGACTTTTGAGTTTATTTTGATTTTCATCAAGCCACTTAGCTTTCAATAGAAGTTCCCAACCATTGATAGCAAGAATGGCAAATGTTTCCATGCGATAGGGAAAATTCGGTTTGTTATAGAGTTCAATCGCTCCTAACATCGCAGAAATTGCTCTATCAATAAGTTCTTTAGAACGTGCTTTCATTATTTTACCCTTAAAATTCAAACGATAACATTTCTATTCATAATTTTGTATCCAACTCATTATTGTCTATACTTACAAAGTTTCAAATTTGACAAGTATGCCTCGATATATTTTAGATTCTTTAGAAAAATTTCCGAAAGTAAATTGCCGTAATAAGGCTTGAAAAAAATTCTTTAACCGAATGATAATCTCTTTATTTGTATCAAAATATATTCTATCAAGTTCATTTGGGTTATTACTCAATAATTCATAATACTTTTTTTTGCCATAGATTTCTTCGCCAATTTTGATTTCCATTTTTTCCCATTCATC
>JAISNF010000563.1 GCA_031276415.1 Planctomycetaceae bacterium | reverse complement strand
AAAAGAAAAAAAATCGGGTATCATTATACCTTGTAACAAAACATGGAGTGCGACTGCGTTTGCCCCTCGTCATTCAGAACAACCGCAGCAAGCAGCCTACTCCATCCGATTAAAACTCGGACAGTTGCAGGAAGTAAGTATAAAATACTTAACCTCGAATAGCAAGGATGAGATTTTTTTCTCATCAATTAGGAGTCCCTAAGTCAGAAACCTAAACCTTTTGAATCAAATAAACTCGACAAAAAAGTTTGAAAATTTTTAGATTTTGGTATTTAATTTGGCAAAGATGGTTGAACTTGCTATTGAGAACAGTATAATTACGCCATTCGTGTTTTACCATTTTGGAACCGTAATTTGTTTGCCGGTTCTTCAATTCCCTTAACGAGAGGTCACTAATGCCGAAAAATATGACACACGGTAACTTGCTTACCGCAGTAATGGAAGATTATCTTGAAGCAATTTATCATATTGCTCAGGAACACGGTTACGCAAGGTCTGGTCAGATTTCACGACACCTGGGTGTTCACAAATCAACAGTAACAACCGCAATGCACAACCTTGAATCACAAGGTTTTATCGATTACGCTCCTTATAAAGAGGTTACATTAACCCCAAAAGGAATCAAAGAAGCCGAAGGAATTGTTCGCCGTCATGACATTTTTTTCCGCTTGCTCTACCATTTGCTGGGAGTTGAAAAAGAGGAAGCCTCAAAATTAGCGTGCGAAATGGAACACGCCCTCGCTCCCGAAATCGCCGACCAATTCATCAGTCTTGTCGAAAAAGCGTTGCGAAAAAACAAAGTTTATGAACATCCCGAAGATAAAGTAACAACCAAAGACAATGCAACAACTAAAAAACCTGCAAAAAAACTTGATGTGAAAAACGGAACAAAAAAGAAGGGTTAAACCCATGAAAAAGATATTGTTCAGTATCTTATTGTTTTTCACTCCGACACTTCACGCGGAACCGCCGCAGTTACAAACGCAGTTACAAAAAACAGAACCCCTGATTCTCAAAACGGTTGCCGTTTATCCCCATGATAACAAAGCGTTTACGCAAGGGCTTTTTTTTGATAAAGGTTTCCTGTATGAAAGTACAGGAAATTATGGCGGTTCGTCGCTCCGAAAAGTGGAACCGGAAACAGGAAAAATTGTAATCAATATTCCGTTGCCAAAACAATATTTTGCCGAAGGTCTCGAATTGGTTGATGATAAAATTTATCAATTAACGTGGCAAGAACATACTTGTTTCGTTTATGAAAAATCAACTTTCAAATTAATCGAACAATTTCGATATAACGGCGAAGGTTGGGGGCTGGCTTTTGACGGGGAACATCTGATTCTTAGCGACGGCAGTGCGGTGTTACGTTTTTTCGATCCGAAAACGTTCAAGCAAAAACGTCAACTCAATGTTACAGACCGTGACGCAAAAACAAAAAAATCCGTTCCGGTTAAAAATCTGAATGAGTTGGAATTTGTACGCGGTGAAATCTGGGCAAATGTTTGGCAAACAACTAGAATTGTCCGAATCAATCCCAAAACCGGCGAAGTAATCGGTTGGATTGAATGCAGTGCTTTTGTCCCGAAAGAATACGAAAAAGAACATCGCAGCCCCCCCTTTTTACGCGACAATGTTTTAAACGGAATCGCTTTCGATCCGGCAACGAATCATATTTTTATTACAGGAAAAAACTGGTCTTGCCTCTATAAAATACTTATCGAAAATCAATGAATTTGTAATTTGAATAAACATGTCTCTATTTTAAAATTCTAAATTTTAGAATTTTCGTAATTATTCAATTAATTATTCAATTTTCGGAAAATGCCTTAATACCTACTGATTTAATTTGAAACGAAATGGCTGAGTTACAACAACGGTTTAAGATCTTGTCATTTGGCGAGGTTTTGTGGGATCTATTTCCGAACGATAAAAAACCGGGCGGCGCACCTGCCAATTTCGCTTATCATTGCAAACAATTAGGAGCGGATGTTCGTTTAGTTTCTCAGATTGGTCATGACCAAAACGGCAAGGAACTTTTCGAATTTTATAACAATATTGGACTTTCGACGTCAATGATTGGAGTATCCGTTACGAAGCCTACCGGAACAGTATCTGTACATCTTCGTGAAGACGGTCAACCGGATTACACTATTAACCAAGATGTTGCGTGGGATTTTTTAAAAAACACACCGGAATCTCTTCAATGGGCGTCGGAATCGGATGTTATTGCTTTTGGCAGTTTGGCTGCCCGATCAGCACAAAACCGACAAACGTTACAAAATCTCCTCAATGCTGCTCAACCGGCAGCGTATCGTGTACTTGATTTGAATCTTCGGGAACCGTTTTGTGAACAGAAAAATATTGAGTTTGTTCTTTCTTGTGCCAATATTCTCAAACTCAACGACGAAGAATTGAAGCGGATTGTTTCAATATTTGGTTTTTCTCAGGATACGGTTGAAAAACAGTTGCGAAAATTACAGGAGTTTTATCAATTTAGGCTTGTGATTTTAACTTGTGGTGCTGACGGAAATTGGTTGACTACAAAATCGGAACAAATTTTTACTTCTGGAACCAGGGTTAATGTTACGGACACGGTTGGTGCCGGTGATGCATTTTTGGCGTCATCTCTCTTTGGTTTTTTGCTGCAAAAACAATTACCAGTGATTGGTCTTAAAGCAAACGAATTAGCGGCTTATGTTTGTACTCAACGCGGCGGAACTCCGCCAATTCCGCAAAATTTCCTCTGGAATTAATAATTCGTAACTCTCTGCTTTATTAACCATAAAATTTACAGAAACAAAAATTCTCCGCAGATGCCGCCGTTTATTGCACGTGCGAATCTTTCGGCAATTTGTCATGCGGTTGGTAATTTGAAACCGCATGATTCCAGCGAATTATATACCATAATCCGTTTCAAATAAAAATTCGTATCTAATAATTTTGTGTAATATTGTTAATCTGAACAAGCCGGTATTGTCCATCGAGTGCTGGTGCAGCGATATGTTGGATGCCGCCGTTATGGGAAAAAATGGTTCGAGCCTGATGTTTATGACCGCTAAAAACGCCAAGCAGTTGAGGAGTTGTCCAGACTTCTTGTACAAATTGTTTTGTTGTTTTCGTACATCCTTCCTTAGACCAAGGCGGGCGACGTTCGATTTTGTAGTAGGGATCAGTCTTTTCGCCCCAATCAGGGTGACCACAACTGAAAATATTAAGCGAAAACATGTAAAGCGGAATGTGCATTAATAACACGATTGGTTCCGTTTTGGAACGTTGCTCCTTGTAAAATTCAAGTTGCTGTTCATTGATTTGATAGGTTGAATTATCGATACAAACGATGTTGACGCCTTTGAGCAATATTGATGAATACATCGGGTTTACTCCTTGATAGAGCGGTTTAAGACGTTTTTCAATCCATTCCTGACGGAGTTCCTCTTCAGTTCCTTCCATTCCTTCATAATGCCAATCATGATTACCGGCTGTGTACAAAAAAGGAATTTCGGATTGTTTGAGGCGATCCCAAACGGTTTGAACAGCAGTTGCCGACGGATAATTGATAATATCACCGGTCAAAGCAATAAAATCTGTTTTTTCCTCTTTTGCTTTTTTCAGTAGTTGATCGAAAAAGTCAATTCGATTTTTAGTTACAGTTCCGCCGCCCATCCGTTTACTGTACGGAAGATATTCCGTATCAGATTCATTATCGCAACTAATATGGGAATCGGAAATTTGTAAAAAGGATAGGGATTCTTTTACCTCCGAAGTAAAAATTTTTGTTTCCATATCGGTTGAATTATCGATACGGTTTCCGGTATTTTTGATTTCGGACTGTGCGTAAGTCAGAGACGAGGCAACCATCGCGGACAACCCGATAGTTCCTAAATTAAAAAATTCACGTCGTTTCATAATCTAAATCTTTCAGTATTGGGAATATACCCGTGGTTAAAGGAAAATGAACAGTTACTGGATTTTTGCGTTCTGTGATTTTTATGTTTAAAATCATTCTGCCTATATTCAAGTGAAACCTCTAAAATTTCAATTTATATCCCACAAAGGCACAAAGAACACAAATGTTTTTAATTAAAACAAATAATCAGAAATTTTATTATCTGAATAAAAAATAATAAACTTACTCGTAAATGATTCTAATCTTTTTTTGTGAACTTTGTACCTTTGTGGGAAATCTTTAACCTTAAAATTTATATTTTTAGAAATTCTTCAAGAATAAAAAACAAATTCTAAAATATGAAAAATACAAACAGTACAATATTGTTACGGGAGTGAAATTGATTCACCGCCGGTACGGGTCATCAGAGCATCGTAAACGGACATGGGCATTGTTTGCATCAAAAACCGGCATGAACCATCGGCTACCCCCACCTGAATACCGCCGGGATGATCACTTTCTGCAGTTCGTGTTACTCTTCCGGTCGATGCCCCCCACGCCTTTTGTCGCGGCGGATTGATCGGAAGTTCCATATCAATATAGGTTTGAATTTGACCTTGAGCCGAATCATTGACTAAAAAGAACGGATTCATACAAGTATCGTTTAGTAATGTTGGTGAAGCGGGTGCTCCGGCAATTGTTTTTGTTGCAGCAACCCGTTCGAGAATCATCAAGGTATTACTGGTTCCATCGGCAATGGAGGCAAGATTAAAATGGCTACCTTTATGAAAAAGACCATTGAGTTTACCTGCTGTTCTACGTTCCGCAAAATCGAGAGTTCCGGTGTGTCCTGGAAGTCGGGCATTAGCATTCACCGAATAATCTTTGTAAGTTCCTTTTTCAAAAATTTGTTGACTGGACGGACAAACAAAAAATGAAGGAGCCAATTTTGATGCTTCAAGATTTTCGGTTGTTGTGCCATTGGGTCCAATAATTGTAACCGTGGTGTAAGCACCTTTGGAAAAATTAATTTTTTCATAAACAGTTTGTGCTTCGGTATAAGGTAGGATAAATACTGACCAACCGAACATCCCTTCAGCCGCCGTAACTCCGCTTGGAAGTAAGGCATTGGCTGATGCTGCATCATGCGCATTATCAATCTGAGGTTGATTAGCACGGCTATAGACTTGGAGATTTCCTGGTGGTAGCGATTGGAGGGTATCGTGATAGTTATGCATCGCAATACCAAGTTGCTTAACATTGTTCGAACACGACATTCGCCGTGCCGCTTCGCGCGCCGCTTGAACGGCAGGCAACAGCATAGCGATTAACACGCCGATAATCGCAATCACCACGAGAAGTTCGACCAATGTAAAACCGAAACGTAATGTCTTTTTCATGTTTTTTTCTCCTGTGAAAAAAAAGTAAAGAGTTTTACAGATTACATTACAAATAATCTGCAACAGTTCAACGAGTGTAAAACCAAAACCGAGTGTCTTTTTCATAGTATTTCTCCTTATGAAAAAAAAGGGACATGTTTACAGATTACAT
>JAISNF010000555.1 GCA_031276415.1 Planctomycetaceae bacterium | reverse complement strand
GGGACTACCTGTTACCCGAAAGGCGTAGTTTACCAAATTAGGGATAACTCAGCAATATAAATTCTCAACAAAAAAAACAATATCGCCTACTGACAGACTACTACTGCGTAACATGAGTTATAACATGGCATCAACTGTCCCACTAATACGCCAAAAAAAGTGTCCCACAAACGCTTTCACTTGACCACTAATAATTTGTTTCTTGTCGTACAATAATCATAGAGTGATTGTTGTTCCATGAACGGAAAAAGGTGTACCCAAACCGACGGGGAACGTCGAAACTCGTTACCGGCATTATCAACACCGATAATACTGATCGGCGGTAATGCACTTCGCGTGTCGTGGAAATTGTGAACGGCAAGCCCGATTTGTTTTAGGTGATTGGTACATGTCGCACGTCTTGCGGCTTCGCGGGCTGCTTGAACGGCAGGCAACAGCAGAGCGATTAAAACACCAATAATCGCAATCACCACAAGAAGTTCAACCAGTGTAAAGCCAAACGGTGAAGAGTGAATAAGAGTTGAGAGGTTTGTAGAAAAGAGGTTAGAGCGTGAACAATCTTTACGGTTTGTCCCTCGCTTCCTATTCCAGATAGCCCCCCCCTCCGTATCTTAACCAATTTACCATGTTTAACATTTGCTGGTATTTCACTAACAAATTCACCAAAAACACAACCAAGAATCTAATTAAATTTTCCATTGTTAAATCTCCTTGTTCAAAAGTTTTGTCAAAACCCAAAAATCCCCTTGCGAACATGCCCGCCGCAACAACAATGACGGCAAGAAAAACAACATCTCGCAACTGAATTAGGTTACACAGTTTAACCTATCCCCCACTTTTAGTCAACGGGTTTCTGGTTTCGTACCAACAGATTCGTCATTATTCGGCAAAATTTTGACAAATAATCAATAATTTAATTCGCTTGCGAACTATTCACTAAAAAAATAATCGGCGATAATCAGTGTTCTCTGTGGTTAATAAAAAAAACCAGTTATTAGAAGTTACCTTAATAGTATTAGCAAAGTCGGCGGAAAATCGACATTAGAAGTTCTCTAAAAATTCTTTTTTGGGATATTTTAATAATTTTTCAGAGTCAATAAGTCCGTGAACTCGATGGCAAGAGGTACAATCTGTTTCCGGTGCGGCAATTGAAAGATGTTTTTGGGTAAATGATTCGTTCTGATGACACCCCAAACAACTCTCATTCCCCCGCAAAGAACCAATCGCTAAAGCATGACCCCGCCTTACAATGTCGTCAGAAAAATCAACCAAATAATGGCAATCCTGACAACAGTTCGGATCACCAATGCCCTCGTGCATCGTAAAAAGTTTCCAGTCCTCCGGCGGTTGATGTTTTATCCCCTCGACAAAAAATATTGACTCAAAACACGATGTCTGAATTTTGTGAAACCCCGGTCGTAACTTCAACCGAACAAGCCATGTGTTCTTGCCAAATTGAACATCCCAAGAAACAGGAAGATCGTCCACTTTTAACATCATGTTCGAAAATGGTATGCTTCGAATAGTATTGCCGGAAGTGTCCCACGTACAAAGAATCGTAACCTCCTCGCCCCGAATATAAGAATCAGGAAGCGGCGAAAGAAGTGAAAATCGCGACATTATTTCGTCCAAACTCATTCCCTTCGCCTCCTCCTTTTGATCCGAATCAAATTGAACATGATATTGATCCTTAAGTTGAATCGGCGAACCCAACATGTCCATCGAAAATTCAAACACAATAAACACCGTAATCAATAAACAAATAATCATCAAAATCACAGAAATAAACCACCCAAGATACCGTAAATGAGGCGGATCAGGAATCGGTGCGTTTTCCGTAAAGAATGAAGTAAAAGGAGACACGGGAATATCAGTTGGGAATAAAAAAGAGAAGTCCAAAATAGATTTTCATCTTGACACTGTAAAATGAAAAACGTATGCTTCCTTTTTTCAAAATAATTGGGAATCTTACTTGAAGTATTAAATCTAAGATTATTGTCGCAAAACAAGGTGAATCATGCAACACGTTTTAAGTATGGGAAAAATTTTTTTCAGACAAATTCGTCCATTCCATTCCTCAAAATCAGTTAAAACCGGTTTTATTATTTTGATCGGATTATTTTTTCTGACGGGTTTTGTTTTCGTCCAATCCGGTTGCTCTCAAATCAAAACACGGAAACAAACCGAGTTGGTCTCCGAAAAATTCAACTTTGAAACAGAGGATGGAACCGCAAAACTTATCGGAGATTGCGCTAATATCGGTAATTATCATCCGATTCAGGTTCAAGGTTACGGTTTGGTCAACGGTCTGCCCGGAACCGGCGGCGATGATGTCAATTCTCTTGAACGCCGAATGGTTTACGACGAAATGACCCGAATGGGAATTCGTGATGTTCGTGCTATTTTGGCGAATCCCACGACGGCGGTAGTGAATATTCTCGGTTATATGCGTCCGGGTATTCAGGAAGGTGATTTTTTCGATGTTGAAGTTCGGTTGCCGCCGGAAACTTCCGCCAAAAGTTTGCGCGGCGGTTGGTTGATGACGACAAAACTCGAAGAAATGGCTTATCTCGGCGGAAGTCTCAAAGAAGGTAAAACTCTTGCTCTGGTTCAAGGTCCCATCATGATTGACGATCCTCTGGCAACCGAATCATCCAATCCTTCCGGCTTAAAACAGGGAATTATTCTCAGCGGTGCGCGTGTGAAAGAATCACGGTCGCTCATTCTCAATATGAAATCAGGTGCAGAATCGGTGTTCGCAACAGATCGAATTGCCAAAGAAATCAACAACCGCTTTTTTGTTTCCGCCGGTCAGAAAAAAGGAATGGCAACCGCTAAAACGGATTCGCTTATTGTTTTGGATGTTCATCCTGATTATGCGAAAGATGTTGCGAGATATGTCCGCGTTATTTTGGCAATTGCTTGCTACGAAAATCCGGCAAAACAACTCCGGCGGATTGAACGGCTTAAAACGGAACTGTTAATTCCGGAGAAATCACAACAGGCGGCATTTCAGTTGGAAGCCATCGGCAAAAAGGGAATCGAATCTCTTCGAAGTGCTTTGAACAACCCCAATCCCGAAGTCCGCTTTCACGCCGCAACATCTCTGGCTTATCTCGGTGACGGAACTTCGGCAAAAATTCTAGCGGAAATTGCCCGTAATGAACCGGCTTTTCGGGTTTATGCGTTAAACGCATTGAGTGTTTTGCGAACCGATATTGAAGCGGAAATGGCGTTGCAGGAACTCTTGCATGTTTCCAGTGCGGAAACCCGTTACGGAGCTTTTCGTGCTTTGTATAACAGAAATCAATATGATCGTACTATTCGCGGCGAAAATCTTGGCAATCAGTTTAGTTATCATGGAATTACGACCAATGCCCCAGCCATGGTTCATATTTCCAAATCGAAACGTCCTGAAATTGTACTTTTCGGTTCCGATATTTATCTCAAACAACCGTTTGGCTTGGAAGCCGGAGCAATTATTTTCGTAAACGGTCAATCTCCGCAAAATGTTGTTGTCAAAAAGTTTGTGCTTAGCGGAATTGACGAACAGCGAACTGTTTCAAATAAACTTGACGATGTGATTCGGGCGGTGGTTGAATTGGGCGGAACGTATCCTGATGTTTTTCAAATGCTTATTCAGGCGGATCAGATGAAGGTTTTGTCTTGCCGGTTGGAGATTGATTGTTTGCCGGAACCAAACCGCGTTTATCACCGACCCGGAAGCAATAATGACAACAACGAACCGGTTCAGGAATCTGCAAAAAAGAAAACTATTTGGGAACGTATGAATCCCAAAAATTGGTTCAACTCAAACCCCGGCGAAAAATCGTCCGATTTCGAAGGAACAATAAATACGTCCGAAAGAGAATAAATCAAAACGAAAGGATCAAACCGTAAATAAAATAACGCAAGGTAATTTCTAATAACCGCCTTTTCTATTTAACCACAAATTATGTAACCCGGATTATTTAACCGCCGAGAACACAGAATTCATCGAAAAAATGTGTCCGCAGATTACACAGATTGTCGCAGATGAATTTTAAAATATAAAATAACGAAAATATGAAATATGAAATATGAAGTAAAGTTAAAGTTAAAAATTTTTGTATATTTTGTTGTTTCGTATTATCAAAAAACAATCTGCGATCATCAGCGTAATCTGCGGACTATTTTTTCTGTGAACTTTCTTTTCTCTGTGGTTAATAAAAATAAATTTGTGGTTTTTAGGGTTTCCTTAATGAAATGAATACCATTCAGGACGAAATTTTGGTATTGGCAGGAGATTAGAAAATGTGTATTCGGCTTAAAGAGATGTTACAGAAAATTCTTGTTCCGGGTGCTTTCGGCGAAATCCACGCCCGAACAGCAATACTCAAAGAAAATGACCGAAGTGCCAAACTGCGTGAAGTTCAGATTAACAATGTCTCTGACGATTCAATTCTGCTTAAAATTGATTGCGGTCAGATCAGCGGGCAATTTTTTTGCAACGGAAACGAAAGTCAAAAACGTTGTGATTATCTGCTGATTACAAAAATGAAACATAAAAAAATTCTGTTGTTCATGGAAATGAAATCTAATAAAATTGAGGGAACGGAAATTGTTCAAAAATTCCGTGCGTCGGAGTGTTTTTTTGATTATATTGTTTCGATATTAAGACAGTTTTATGATACGGAATTTAATAGCAAGGAATATAAGAAACGTTTTGTTTTATTTCAAAAAAAACTGTTAACGAAAAGATCGATCCATCCTCAATGCACCGGTTCGGCTCCCGATAGTTACCTTTCCAAAAATTACGATCCCAACAAACCCCCAACTCTGGAATCATTGTCCTGACCGCATTTTTTTGTACAAAATAATCTTATAACCTTCACAATACCGATTTTTTCGTTTGTTTCGTTTCAAAAAAACGTATTGACAAGAGACAGATTCATCCGAATAAAGATGGTATGACTCCGAATAATTATCGTTCCCTTAAAATTGTTTCCGACAAACCGCTGACTTTGAAATCATTGTTCTAATAATTGTCCTAATAAAATTTAGAAAACTTTTAAAAAC
>JAISNF010000498.1 GCA_031276415.1 Planctomycetaceae bacterium | reverse complement strand
CCGAACGACATTTTGTTCGCCGCAATACGTTCCCGAAACGGATTTTGATGAAGTGAAAACATAAATTATTATTGTAATTATTGTAATTATTGTTTATCTTTTTCGATAGGTCTGTTCCGCCACCATGTTGCCAGACTTGAACCGGTAATATTCATAAGCGGTCCGAAGATTGCAGGAGCAAGACCAACTGTTGCAACTTTCCCCATTTGAAGAGCAAGACCTGAGGCAAGACCGCCATTCTGCATTCCAACTTCAATAGCAATTGTACGGCAAGAGCGTTCCTCAAGACCAGCCAAACGAGCCAATAAATATCCAAAGAAAAAACCAAGTAAATTATGAAGCAAACAAGCAAAAATTAACAAAAAACCAATTTTCAAAAGATGATCACGACCGGCAGCGTTAATAATTACAATTGTTAGGAGTAATCCGATCATTGAAATTAACGAAAGAGCCTGATCAAACCATTCGGGATGAGAAACGATGAGTGTGCGCAACAAAAATGCTCCCAAAACCGGTAATAAAAGAAAAATACAGCATTGCGATAAGGTTTGATTGAAAATATCGTTGTACGAATAATATCCGCACACGGCAAACAACGTGTTGAATACTGTTATCAAAAGTATAAAAACAGTCAGATGGAGTAAAACCGAACGAAAATGAATTGTTGAAGTCGTGAGTGTACGAAACATTAAACCGGCGATAATCGGCAGAATAACAAGGTATGTGATTTCGACCATCATTTTAACGTACACGATTTCGACAAATTGACCCGCGAGCAATTTGACCAGAAGCGGCGTCAAGACCGGTGCGACGAGTGTTGAGACGGCGGTTAATGAAACAGCAAGAGCCATATTGGATTTCGCAATGAAATTCATAACGTTTGAGGCAATTCCGCAAGGAACGGAACCGACAAGAATAATTCCGGCGGCAATTTCCGGTTCAAAACCGAATCCTGTTGCAATTAAAAAACCGACTGTCGGCATAATGGAAAACTGACAAATCATACCGACCAAAACACCGTAAGGATTTTTTAAAATACCTTGAAAATCCTGTAATGAAAGTTGCGTTCCCATTCCGAACATAATCACCTGCAAAATCGGAATAATAAAAACAGTGGTTTTAATGGAACCGATATGTAAATAAAATTCGGGAAAATACATGGAAGTTGTTACGCAACCGAACACAATAATTGTGTACGAAAAACTTTTCGTCATTGCGTGAAACCGAACCAAAGCGGCAAGACAAAACCAGAATCCGGCAAAACAAAGACCGCCGGTTCGGTAAAAACCAAACCACGTCAACAATAAAAACGCGGTAAGAAATACTGTTTCTAAAACGACAAATAAAGTTACAAAACTTTTTTTTGTTTCAGTGATCATTTTTTTCTACCTGTTGCTTTACTGATGATGTGTTTGAAAACAGTTTTTCCAGAAACCGGTTTTCCGGCGAGAACATCTTCTTCCGTGAACGATGCCATTAAAATTTCAGCGTCACTACCGCGATTTCGATCATAAGAGATGAAAATGCGTCCGTCTGGATGTTGAAAACCGTCTGGATACGAAATTTCACGGCGTTCATCAATAACAAGTCCGCCTTTCCAAGTTTTCCCGTCATCGTCAGATAAAAACGCAGTCAGATGTGAACGTCCTTGTGTTATTTCGTCCATTTTTCCATGACGTACAAAAAGAAGATTTCCTGACTTCAAACGCCGAACAAAAAATCGTGAAGCGATATGTGGAAAAGCCGGTTCCGGTTTTGTCCATGTTTTTCCTTTATCGTTCGAAAACGATTGCATAATTCCGTTACCGGTTCGGGCGAGCATCCAGAGTGAATCATCTTTTCGTTCGATAATAAGATGTTCGTCAAAACTAAACGCAGGAAACACGCAACAGCCTTGACGGTTCCATGTTTTCCCCTGATCGATTGAAACAAAAACATTCGCACCGCGTAACGGGTCAAGTTCGTGATGTGCTTCCCCGAGCATATTTTTGGGATTGATAACGTTACGGTTCCACAACGAAATCGGCAATAACCATTCACCGGTTTTCAGAACGGTTGGTTTACTGAGAGTTGCGCCGTGCCAAATTCGGATTGGGGTTGACCATGTTGGACTTTTAGCGTCGGAGTTAGCGTCAGAGTTAGCGTCGGGTTTGGCGTCGGGATTCTCGCAAACGGTTGCCCAATCACCGGCTCGTCCATCGAAGTATCCCATAGACTGGTCGAAAAAGAGCCAAAGTTTACCGGTTGGGTCTGTCCAGAGGTTACCGACAAGAATCCGGCGTAACAAACCGTTGGGAGCTTCGGTAGGATCGATAACAAGACGAGGTTTTGACCATGTTTTTCCTTCGTCATCGCTGGAGGCAATTACGAAAAATCCCTTATCGCTATCGCCGCCGGAAACCCACGCCGCCCAAAATCGTCCTCCGGGTGAACGTTCAATACCAATCGTCATATTGTAATCACGAACAGCATCGGAATATTTTGTATCGGGCGACGTTATAAGAGTTGGCGTTTCCATGCTCATATCGAGAATTGTCTGATCAACTTGAGCAAAAAGATTTGCCGAATACCACACAAATAGAAATGTACAAAAAATATATTTCATAGAATTTGTTTCCTATATTGGATGTTCCATTTAGAAAAAAGATGAAAAAGGATTTTGTGCCGTAAATCGAACGATAAGTGTACCATGTCCCATCATCCGGTCAACCCCCCGCCAAATTAAAAAAAATCATGGTAACCGACGGTTTTAACTGCCGGAACATTGAGAACCGAATATTATTCCAATTATAGTCAGATACTGTTTTTGGAGAAAATACTGCGTTAAAAAACTTGACATTACCAAATGCATCATATCTATATCGTTCTAATATATTACCATCTTTATCTGAAATTGCAACCACATTTCTATTTATATCATAGAGACTATATAACCTTTCATTGTTATTCTCTCGATAAATGAGATCATCTGTATGTTCTATCCCCCATACATATGTTGTTAAGTCTGTATTTGTGTATGATTCAAGTTCTTGCCAATTTTCATTGAAAAATGATTTTGTTACTGTTGAACCAACGGTTTTTTTAATGCGTTGATTTAAGCCGTTGTATTCGTATTGGGCGATTAAATTATCGTTTGAATCTTTAACTTCTACAAGTCTATTCCAAGCATCATATTTTCCCTTTAAGCCTGGCATTAAGATCATATTACCATTAGCATCGTGAGTTGGCAATACCCTGTAATTCATT
>JAISNF010000362.1 GCA_031276415.1 Planctomycetaceae bacterium | reverse complement strand
CAGAGTTCACAGAGAGGAATTTTAAAAAATTAAAAAATTATTTTAGATCAAAAATCAATGATAATATTAGGAAACTTCTAAAAACATTGTTTTTAAAAAATCACATCCTTAAAAATAAGGATTTGTAAATATTTTTCGTCTAAAAAAATATTTTTTAGAAATTGCCATTAAATAACGTTTCGATTCCAATTAAAAATTCCTCTGCGTTCTCTGTGTCCTCTGTGGTTAATAAAAATAGATTTGTGGTTTTTAGAAGTTCCCAAAAGAGATTGAAAAACGGATCATAGGCGATGTCAAAGAATATTTGCAATGTTTTTGTTGCTATTATTCTTTATTTGTCAATTTTCGGTATTATCTATCTCTTGATTTCCACACGTAAACAAGGTATAAGATTGAGTATAATTTTGGTTGTTTATAAAAACACCGAAATAATTATCATTTTATTAACCTTTCCATCCAACACTTTATTTTTAACACTTTCAAATTAATTTTATGGAACTTTTTGAAACGATATTAAAGCGTCATAGTTATCGGGGAACATTTCTTGACAAGAAAATTCCAGAGGAAGACTTGCGTAAGATAGTTCAAGCGGGCATTGATGCGCCGACTGGTTGTAATGCGCAATCGGTATCTTTTGTGATTGTCAATGATCCGGCAATCATTCAGGCGATTGCGAAAGAAACCGGCGGAAAACAAGTTTGTAAAACTGCTCAAGCCATGATTATTTGTGTTTGTGACAAAACTCCGGCTTACGGTAATCTTTCGTTTTTTGTTGAAGATTGTGCGGCGGCAACACAAAACATGTTGCTTGCGATTACTGCGATTGGTTATGCAACCGTTTGGATTGACGGAGCCATTCGCGGGGCGGTTGCCGCAAAAATTGCGGAAATACTTTCCGTACCGAAAGATAAAGAAGTCCGAATCCTTTTACCGCTTGGTGTACCGGAAAAACAAGGAAAACCAAACACGAAAAAATCGTTTGAACAACGAGCCTGGTTTAATTGTTACGGTGCCAACTAATTCGGCTGCACGCCGTTACGTTACAATATATTGATTTTCGCCGACAAAGCGAAACAATATACCTATTTCTTTTATTTTAAAATTTGTCTTGACGGCAGTTTTAATTTTTTTATAACTTTTCAGCCATTGGATCGTTCAAGCGACCTTTCGCTGAAAGGTTATCTCATCTACGGTTACAACAATTGATGTTGTCTTGATTTCCGTCCGAAAACAGAGACAAAGTCGGCAAGTAATTGTCTATTTCGTAATCGTTCACGTAATACGAAATGACATTTTTTCTTGACCTGGAAAGGCAACATATTTTTTGTCCGAATTGAAATAATTGGAAATTTTAATCGTCAATTCGGTTCTTTCAAAATATCGTTTGAGACAATTTTGTTGTTTTTTATTGTTTTTGATGGAAAGGTTAAATTTCATAAGTTGTGAAATTTAATGATCTTATGTCGTGTTTTGAAAAGAACAATTCTTTGGCATGAAAAATGCTTCTGTTGTGGGGTGAATAATGTGTCGGAATAAATTTAGTGCCAACCAAAGTAACAGAAACAATGACACACCCGAATAGCCAACAATTCTTAAATAATCTTCAAGTTTCAAATAGTCATCAGGTTTTACTTGTGTCAACAGATGAAATGAGTAACAATAAAGTAACCGATTGTTTTTCTGAGTGTACAGTAAGTAATTCCGCTCATTGTGCGCGTCAGCGTGATGATTTGCGTTTGCTCTACGAAGTCAGTGTCATTTTGTCCGAAATGCAAAATGTTGAGAGCGTTTTCAAATCACTGCTGGAGAAAATGGCATCTTGTATCGGAATTGTTCGCGGTGCGATTGCGATTCTGAATCGCGTAACAGGTGCTATTGATATTGCGGAAGGTTACGGACTTGATCGGGAACAGTTGAAAAAAGGCTGTTATTTGCCCGGCGAAGGCGTAACAGGAAAAGTCGTCAATACCGGTAATCCGATTGCTGTTCCAAAAATTTCCGAAGAACCGCTCTTTCTCAATCGAACCGGCGCAAGAAATATGAAAGAAGCATACAATACGTCGTTTATTTGTGTACCGATTCGGCTTGACGCAGAAGTTATCGGAACGATTAGTATTGATCTTCCTTATTCTCCCGATTTACTGGACGATAAAGTGCGTTTGTTGACAATTGTTGCGGCATCTATTGCTCAATTTGTACGAATTTATCAGATTTCCATTGAAGAAGTCAACGAACTGAAAGCCGAAAATAGCCGTCTTCACGCCGAATTACAGGAACATTGCAAAAAATTTACATCCATCGGTAAAAGTGAAGGAATGCGCCGTATTCACCGGCAAATGATTACTGTTTGTAACACAAAAGCAACCGTTTTGCTGCTCGGTGAAACCGGTGTTGGAAAAGAACGTTTTGCTAACGATATTCATTACGCCTCTTCCCGTGCGAAAATGCCGTTTATCAAAGTCAATTGTGCGGCGATTCCTGAAACGTTAATAGAAAGTGTTTTATTTGGTCACGAAAAAGGATCGTTTACCGGAGCGATTCAACAGCAGAGAGGTTATTTTGAACAGGCAAACGGCGGAACTATTTTTCTGGACGAAATTGGTGATCTTCCGCTTATGCTTCAGGCTAAATTTCTGCGTATTTTGCAAGAGCGAACCTTTGAACGAATCGGCGGTTCAGAAACAATTCATGTTGACGTGCGTGTGATTGCTGCAACAAATTGTGATCTCAAAAAACTTGTCGATGAAGGAACTTTTCGCCAAGACCTTTATTATCGTTTGAGTGTTTTCCCGATTGTGATTCCGCCGTTACGTGAACGAAAAATCGACATCATGTTGCTGGCGGATCATTTTGCGAAACGATTTAGCGAGGAATACGGTAAACCCATGCCGTCGTTTTCCGTTTCAACAACAAATATTCTGAACAGTTATACTTGGCCCGGTAACATCAGAGAACTGGAAAACACGATTGAGCGTGGCGTAATTCTCTCCAATGACAATGTGATTCACAGTTATCATTTGCCGGAAGAAATGCAGCATATACCCGGAATTATACCGCGTCGTCTTGGGACTTTGCCGGAAGTGTTGGAATCAATCGAAAAAGAAATGATTATCGAAGAACTAAAACGTTCCAAAGGAAATATGGCAAAAGCCGCCAAAAATCTTGGAATTACCGAAAGAATTATGGGACTTCGAATCGTAAAATATCACCTCAAACCAAAAAGTGAAAAAATAGTAACAGTTTAAATTTATCGGTAAAAATAAAACCGCAACTGTTAATCTGTGTTTTTGTACAGGACTTTTTTGTACGGAAAGTTTTTGTATGAAATTTTTGTGTGAAAAATGTAAATGTATTAAAAACTCGAATATTTTGCAACAAATAATTTTATGAACGTAAATAGTTTTGTGTTTTATTTTTGAATTTAATTTTATTGATTTATTTTAACTAACGATGGACGATCAATATTGGCAGACATTTCTTTTGGAAGGTCGCGGTTTTCATAAGACGGTTCGCGGTTCCCGAAAACGCCCGAATATTTTTACGCCGACAATTGTACAAAATATTGCGGCGATGGCGATAGAAAAATATTTTATGGCAATTTTCTTCAAACGTAGAATTTTACCGTTGAATCACACAATGACGGATCTGATTAGTACGGCGCAGATGTTTTTATCGCTTGAACCGGAACTTGTGAAGACATTGTATTACATGGATCATTTGCAACAAATTTGTTCGTTTGATCATTTTAAAATCATCACACCGTCTGATTCTGATATTCCGCGTTTTATTCGGGCAGTTGATGATGTCGCTGAAATTGCAGAACAAGAATTATCCGCAAATAACGCAGAATAAACACACAAATAATTTCATTGTAGAACATCTCTAAAAATTTGACTAAAAATTTAATCTTGTCAATTTTAGATCAATTTTTTAGAGATGTCTCATTGTGATTTTTTTATTTGTGGTTTTCTTTATTTTAGAATGTTTCTCGTGCAAGTTTTGCGGGATCATCATTGGGAGTTAGCGGAACAACACGATATTTCAACGTGTATTTCGAATCCTTGAGCCGAAACTCATTGTGAGTCTGTGCTCCCCAACTGTCATCACCCCCCACTCCCATTTGCGCATAGTCAATGTTCACAAAAATATCCTTGCTCTTCGTCATTTTGTACGGATGGTCATGTTTTTCCAACTCTTCCTTTGAATACCGTAACGCACCGAATGCAATCGTTCCCGCATCGAGTTTACCTTTCGTCTGACCTCGTAACTTAATATCCGATTCGTTAGGCATTGAGCAAAATAGAAAACCGTTACCGTCTTTGTTACGGAAAGCAACCCATCGGACATCAGTTCGGTTGCCGTTTTCTCCGGGTTCCGTGTAATCGGCAACAAACATCTCCTCAACCGTCGTTTTGTAACGCCCAACAGCAGAACCTTCTTTTCTGTCCCAATAATTTTCATCAGGACCACGACCATAATATTCAACCTGATTAAATTCGCCGGGTAACACAAATTGTGTACCAACACGCGGCGGATCAATCATACCCGCCGGTTTATTGACATCAAAAATCACCACCACGCCGTTGTCCGTCGTACCATAAGTCAATTGAGCGTTCACTTCGGCTGGCGTTTTTTGCTCAATACGCCAAATACCGTAACGATTCGCAAAATTGTTACCGCGATCATTGTCTGTCGGCGCACGCCAAAAATCAGGTTGCGGTTGCGTACCAAGTATTTTTTGTAATTTTTCCAACCCAGCACGTTGATCCCAAGTTATTTTTGTACGCGGTGCGGGTTTGTTGTATTCCGGCAACGGAATTTGTTCCCACGCAACAAGATGACCTTTTTGCGCCCACGACGTTTCTTCTTTCAAATAAAACCGGAAATTGAGAAAATACTCAACTCCCGCTTCGTCAGAACCTAATTCCGGTCGTTCCGGCAATAAATGAAACGTTTTTGTTTCCTGCGGTTTAATTTGTTCCAGACCGTCAATGATATTTTGCGAAATCACCTTGCCGTCCGCAACAATTTCCCACGTACCTTCAATATTATTAAGCGGTACAAAAAAGTTTTCGTTATAAATAGAAAAATCGTTACCGTTACGTTGAACCCAGATATTTTGGTACTCTTTTTTAACTTCGTTCAATCCGGGATGCGGTTTGCGGTCGGGAGAAACCAAACCGTTGCAACAAAAATTCTGATCACTCGGAACTCCAACAGGTCCGAAATCTCCGCCGAATGCGTAATA
>JAISNF010000300.1 GCA_031276415.1 Planctomycetaceae bacterium | reverse complement strand
TAAAATAATAAATGAATCGTATGATAAAGAAGTTTCGTTTTCCTATCTGAAACATTCTCACATGAAACAATATGCCGTCAAATTTTATAAGGACGGCGAAACAGAATTATTAAGCACGTTTTTTGAACATTTATTTATAGATGCCCGAATCGTATTAACAGAGCATCGAATTTTTCCAACAAAAATTTTAACAATATTGGAGAAATAACAATGGATATAGTTTATCCGGGAAAAGAATTAGATGAATGGATTGCAGAGGAAGATGAACTTCTTAGTTGGCAAAAAGGAAAACCGGAATGCGATCCGCAACCGCCGATTAGTACGATAGTCTTTTGGTGGTGCGGTACCAAATATTCTGTAACTGGTTCTGGTTTTGTACGTGGTTTAGAACCGTACAATAAAGAACTCTATGAAATATTGTGGAAATTAATCGAAGAAGAGGGACATCATAATGATATTGCAAACTATCAATCGGTCTTTCAAGTCATTTATTTTTTCCTAATAGGAAATCCAAAGGACTTTTCTTTCGATAATGATTGGCTTTTAGAAATGGCTTAAGAAGATGAAGACGAGGATTAGGTTACGGTATGTATGTAGAAAGTTACTCTTAATACTTAAAATGAAAGGATTAAAAACGATGCTTGCGATTATTTTGCCTATTTTCCCTAATCGGAAAAATCGGAATTTTTGTGAAAAAAAGATTCGGTTTCGATGATAATAGCAAAGTATCAAACAACTCTTTTCACATAAATACCGATACCAAAGAAACACTTTGTCAAGATAAATTGTTTGCGATTATAGATTTCCACCGAAAGTTCTGGGATTACTAGGAAAAGGATTTCTCAATGGTAATGATAATAGAACAATATTGCCGTTTCCTGTTTGGAGTAGGTTTGGTATTTGCCCTTTTCAGTGTAACAGCCTATTCTCAAACATCCTCGCCGTTTTATATGGGACAAGTAACCTCTTATCCTTATCCCGAATTGCCCGCTTTGCGTGTTGCGGAAAATCAGGCGTCCTCCCACCACCAACCCGAATCCGACGAAATATTTTACGATTATAATTATTATTACTATAACCATCGCGAAAAAGATAACAATATTCATCGCCCTTCTCCAACAACTCAAATTGCAAAACCAACAACGAAATCCGCTTCCAATGTTGTAAAAATAGTTGAACCAGACAATGTTAAACCCAATAATGCGGTAAAATCCGAAAATTCCGTATCTGAAAAAACTTTATCCGAAAAAAACAGCAACAAAAAGAATTTCCGTAACTCACAAATTCAAACCAAAAAACCATTTTGGAATCAAGATTTACCGCAACATTGGAAACCGCCAACTGTTCCAAATATGATCGGCGATAACACCACTATCCCGGCACGGGTTTTGTCGTATCATTTTTGGACAACAGAAACAGTCGCTGTTCCCAATCCAAAATATAATCCGACACCGGAATTTTATAATTATGGTATCGATAATATTGATTACAGTTCTCCTTCAAAATATGATAACCGTCAATATCTCAATGTTAGTGAACCTGCTCAACGTACAGAAGTAATTCCGTTACCGGTAACACCGTCCATGTTTGTTACATCACTTAATGTTGCGGAAAATTTCAATGCGGAAGTGATGAACAGATTTTATGCTGATTTACGTATTTTTGACGGAGCACAGAGTTACGGAATTGCCGGCAGTCAGAATCCGGCGGCAACCGCAAAATCGGATATGAGCCGTTTGACATTGGGATTTGAAAAAAGAATCGGTAACAGAAATTCCGTCGAACTAAGACTTCCTGTTGTTTTGGTCGGTTTGAAATCTTCGCAACATCTTGTCGGAATAGCAGAACCCGAACAAGATACGGAATTTGGAAATCTCAGTTTAATTTACAAAAATGTCCTCTACCGAACTCCTCAGGTAACTTATTGCTGGGGAATCGGACTCAATCTTCCAACCGCTCCCAATGTCAAACTAAATTATGTTCCCAACTTCGGACGTGACAATATTCGCGGAACAATTGAAAACCGCAAAACAAGTTTTGTTCCTTATGCCGGTTTTCAATGGGAACGTAATCAAACATTCGGGCATATTCTCGGACAAATTGATTTTGCACTCGGAAAAAACCGCTGGCAATTCACGGATAACCGTTACGGATTGACAAATTACGAAATGGAAATCTCGGAATCGTCGCTGTTACGATTTAATATCGGCACGGGACGCTGGTTTTACAATTATTCAAATGATCCGTCATTATTCCGGCTTGGCGGCATGGTCGAGGCTCATTTTACGTCCAATCTGAATAGGTTAAATTCCAAAACAATTTACTCCGACACCAAATTCAGTGACAATTATTTTTCCGCAACAGCAACCAAACGAACATGGACAACTATTAATCTCGTTGCCGGATTGCCAATCCAAACACGTAAAGCATCGTTGTTATTTTTCATGGCAGTTCCAATCACGAGCAGGCGATATTTCGATTGCGAAGGCGGTTTTTCCGCCGATCTGAAATTTTAGCAACAGAAACTAATCGTTGCTTTAATTTAACCCAAAAGTCGGTTTGTATCAAATCGGATTGTATCATTTTTATTTTGTATCAATTTTTTGTGAAGTGTTACCAAAGATTAACGATTAGTCAATAAGTACCGCATGAAGATAATTTTTTTATATCCTTTTTCTTTTTGACACGATACCGTTAAAAAGTGATTGTTCCTGATAAGTAAAAAATATCGGAACATCAATGGTGTTCATGGAGGGATTGTAAACGGATTATAAGAATGGTTTCATTGCCGCCGTCATTAGATCGTCCTGTTTTGGAGAGAATTGTTCGTGAAATTGTGTTACAACGATTTCAAACGCCGTTCGCCGCCAAAACAGAATTGATTAAACCGGAATTAATGGTCAGTATTTCGGCGAGACATATTCATTTGACGGACGAACACGTTCAAATATTGTTTGGTCGTGATCGGTTGACGAAGATGAAAGACCTGTATCAGGAAGGATTCTTCGCAGCGGAAGAAACGTTAATGCTGGTTGGTCCCCGAAAACGAATGCTTCCGACTGTACGAATTCTCGGTCCGACGCGACCGGAAACTCAAGTCGAATTAGCGTTCACTGACGCCATTTCACTTGGTATTGATCCGCCTGTGCGTGAAAGCGGTAAATTAGAAGGTTCCCCGGGTTGTGTTTTGGTGGGACCTAAAGGTGTGGTTGAACTTAAAAAAGGTGTGATTCGGGCAGAACGTCATGTTCACATGGGACCTTCCGATGCCGTTTTTTATGGTGTTAAAGACAAAGACCGCATGAAATTACGTGTTACAGCCAAAAGTTGTACAACAACATTTGAAAATGTTTTGGTTCGGGTGGGCGAAAAAATTAAACTCGAAGTTCACCTTGATACCGATGAAGGCAACGCCGCCGATTTGGAACATGCAGACCGTGTTGAGTTAATAGCGGACAATAAATAGTTTTTTTGTAACTATTTGTAACTATTTTTTTGTTGGCGGTTCACAATCCGTGATTCCATATAATGAAACGATTCACTACTAACTATTAATTACAAAAATGGCAAAAACAATTGAAGCGTTGGGGATGATTGAAACGAAGGGATTTATTCCTTTGGTTGAAGCGACGGACGCAATGGTTAAGGCGGCTAACGTTGAATTTCTTGGCTGGGACAATGTCGGTAGCGGTATGGTCAGCGTTTTCGTAACCGGTGATGTTGCGGCGGTGAAAGCGGCAACAGATGCCGGAGCGGCTGCTGCCGGACGAATCGGCGAAGTGATTAGCGTTCAGGTTATTCCGCGTCCGCATAGTGATATTGCCAAAGTGCTTCCGGCATCCGTCGTAAAAAAAACATCGGGACAATGATCGTTTATTGTTAATAGTGAATCGTTAATAATGGATAGTGTACAGTAATACAACTATTTATTAACATCAAACGGTTCATTATAAATTGTTCACTATTAACCGTAAACTATTCACTAATTAACTATAACTTAAATTATTAACAATAAAAACAATCATGCAAGACGCAATTGGTTTAGTGGAAACAAAAGGTTTGGTTGCGCTCGTTGAAGCGACGGACGCAATGGCAAAAGCGGCAAACGTACAAATCGTTAAACGGGTTCAGATCGGTGGTGGTCTCGTAACAACGGTTGTTCGCGGTGATGTCGGCAGTGTACGTGCTGCGGTTGAAGCGGGGGCGGGAGCCGCTCAAAGTGTTGGTGAACTCGTTGCCCAGCATGTTATTGCCCGTCCCGCAGAAGGATTGGTTGCCGCCTATCTTAGTTAGCGATCACTTTTTAGTTATTGTTCGACAGTTTGTAACAGAAAATCTGAAAACCAATTATCAAACATTTCCAACTGTCAACATAATACTACCGATTTAAAACCGCCGGCAATAAACGGATTTCCCATGTATATTCTTGTTGCAAATCTCGGATCGACCAGTTTCAAATATTCATTGTTCGACATGAATAATGAAACGGTTTTAGCAAAAGGTCGCGTTGAACGAATTGGTGAAACGTTAAGTCCGGGCATGGTCGAAGTCAACGGAGTGAAACGGGAAACCAATTTTCCTGCTGCGGATCATGCGGTTGCTGTTCGGCGATGTCTTGCCCAATTAACGGAACAGGAATTTGGAGCGATTAAAAGTGAATCGGAAATTGCCGCCATTGGTTTTAAGGCGGTTCATGCGGCGGGCATTTCGGGTGTTCGGCGAGTTGATACGGAATTGCTTGACGCAATGGAAGAAATCAACGATATGATGCCGGCGCATAATCCGCCGTATGTTAAAGCGATGCGGATTCTTGCGGAAAAACTTCCTGATATTCCGCTTGTTGCGGCATTTGAAACCGGTTTTCATCAGACAATTCCGAACAGAAATCGGTTTTACGGTATTCCGTTTGAATGGGTTGAAAAGCACAAAATTATTCGTTACGGATTTCACGGTGCGTCACACCGGTATATTGCGGTTCGCACGGCGGAAATTTTGAAACGTAACGATTTAAAAGTTATTTCGATGCATCTTGGCGGTTCGAGTTCGCTTTGTGCGATCAACGCCGGTAAGAGTGTTGCCGCTAGTATGGGTGCGAGTGCGCAAACCGGTTTGTTTCACAATAACCGTGTCGGTGATTTTGATCCGTTTGTCATTCCCTATTTGATACGAAAAACAGGAAAAACGCATGAAGATATTTTGAATATTTTAGCAACAAAAAGTGGTTTACTTGGTTTAAGCGGAGTGAGCGGCGATTTGCGGGATGTTATGAATGCTGCCGAAACAGGACACAAACAGGCTCAAATTGCGGTGGATGTTCTTATCGGCGAGATACGAAAATATCTTGGTGCTTACCTTGTTGAACTGGGCGGTGCGGATTTACTGGTATTCACCGGCGGTATTGGTGAACATAATAAAACGATACGAAAAGAAGTTTGTTCCGGTCTTAACGTGTTTGGTATTGTTCTTGATTTGCAGAAAAATGTTGCGGCTGAAGGTGAAACCGCCATTCATGCTACAGAAAGTAAAACTCAAATCTGGGTCATTCCTACAAATGAAGAACTTATTGTTGCGCGTCAAACAAAAGAATTAATTAGTGAATAGTTTATAGCTAATAGTAACGCAAGCGGAAAAATAATGTTTTACTTACTATAAACCTGTACTTTTGCTCTAATGTAACGAAATAATCAAAAAATGAAAATAAACAATAAAACAACACGGCGTAATTTTCTGAAACATACCGCCGTAGCCGCAGTAACCGTAACAGTAACCGTAACAAAAGCAGTATGTGCAAAACAAAAACATTTATTGAATTTAATATAATTTTGTTCATAAAATGTAAAACAATAAAAGGAATCATTACTAAATAACTCTGTATCATTTATATTGTCATTTTTTAGAAATGCACAGATAAACTATAACTTTACTAACTATTCACTATAAACTATTAACTATTAACTAAAAAGGTGTTTATTGCAAAGATTGTTGGTTCTTTGGTTTCGACGCAAAAGGTTGATTCAATGGTTGGACAAAAATTGTTAATCATTGAGCCATACCGGCTGAATGAGGAACGTACTATAATGAAAACAACCGGTCGAACATTGGTCGCGGTGGATACGGTTGGAGCGGGAGAAAATGAATTTGTGCTGATTGTGCAAGGTTCCAGTGCCAGAAATACACCGGAAACCAAATCATTACCGGTTGATGCGACTATTATCGGAATCGTTGATTCATTGCATATTGACAAACGAAAAGTTATTTTGTAACGTTTGAAAATTTATTTTTTGCAACGTTTAGAAATGTTACGGATACCGTAAGATTATGAAAACGTTAATCTAAAGATAGGATAAAATAATTCAGGGAGGAATTACTGTGCAAAATTTGAGTGAACATGTTATTCGGAATATTGTTGAAGAAGTTATCAATCGGATTCACCGGATTGGAACTCCTGTTGGTTGTCCGGGAAACGTGCCGCATTTTTCGTTACCGGTTTCGTCGCGAAGTTTTCGCGGTTACAACGGTCTTTTTTCCGATCCGAATGATGCGGTAGCGGCGGCGCGTGCGGCGTTTGAGGAATTACAGATGCGGACAATTGCTGAACGAAAAGAGATTTTGTCCATTATTCGCCGTATTGTTATTGAGCAAAGTGTTGAACTTGGCACATTGGAGTTAAACGAAACGAAAATAGGTCGTCTCGAACACAAAATTGATAAATTGGTTGGTCTTGGTAAAAATGCTCCCGGTGTTGAGTTTCTTAAAAGTGAAGTTTACAGCGGCGATCACGGGTTGACGGTTATTGAGTTTTCGCCGTTTGGAGTTATTGGAGCCGTTTCGCCTGTAACACATTCACTGCCGACTATCGCAAACAACGCTATCAATATGATTGCGTCTGGAAATACGCTTGTGGTCAATCCGCATCCGAGCGGTAAAAAAATTGCCGCTGAAGGTGTGCGCCGTTTTAATGAAGCGATATTTCGTGCGCACGGTTTGGACAATTTAATTAACGTTATTATTGAACCGACAATGCAAACGGCGGATGTGATTTTTAAACATCCTGAAATAAATTTAATTGTTGTAACGGGCGGTCCCGGAGTGGCGAAAGCGGCACTTTCACAGGCGAAACGTGCGATTGTTGCCGGACCGGGTAATCCACCTGTGGTTGTTGACGAAACTGCCGATCTTGATCGTGCGGCGCGGAGTATTATTGCGGGAGCCTATTATGATAACAATTTACTTTGTCTTGCGGAAAAGGAAGTTTTTGTTGTTGAAACGGTTTTTGAACCGATGCTCAAAGCGATGGAACGAGCGGGTGCGGTGAGGCTCAATGCGGCGGAAACGGATTTAATGACACAAAAAGGAATTGTCCAGACCGGTGAAGGTGCGGGGCGTCATGATGTTCCCAGCCGTGAATTTCTGGGGAAAGACGCACGAGTTCTTGCTACAGGAATTGGCAAAAATATTTCGGACGATATTCCGCTTTTGTTTGGTGAAACGGACGAATCGAATCCGTTTGTTACAGTTGAACAAATGATGCCGTTCCTGCCGTTTGTTCGTGTTCGTGATGTAGACGAAGGAATTATGCTGGCGAAAAAATATGAACATGGTTTTCGTCACACGGCAATTATTCATTCAAATAATGTATTAAATATGACAAAAATGGGTAAAGTAATGGATACAACAATTTTTGTTAAAAACGGTCCCAGTACGGCGGGAAACGGCGGCGGCGGTGAGGGTTATGCCTCTTTTTCAATAGCGGGACCAACAGGCGAAGGGATTACTACTCCGTTGACTTTTACACGGCAACGGCGTTGTGCGTTGGTGGACAGTCTCCATATTTTAGAAAAATAAATTTCGTAATTAAAAACAACCTTTGAAATTTTGTACGTTTTTATACAATATTTGTAATAATTGTAATGAGTCCATTTGAAATCGGGATGATGATTTGTTTCGGGGTGAGTTGGCCTTTGTCGATATTAAAGTTGTGGCAGACAAAACGAAGTGACGGCAAAAGTTTGATATTCGACGGAATTGTGTTATTGGCATACGTTTTTGGCGTTCTGCACAAATTATTTTACAATTATGATCCTGTTATTGTACTGTATATTTTTAATATGTTACTGATTATTGTTGACATCTTACTAATAATTAAATATCGAAATAAAATTTAATTTATAAACGAAACAATTTTACACAAACAATTTTTATACAAATGGTTTTATACAGATGATTCGTGGTCAAGTGATTGGTATGGCAACCGCAACAATAAAACATCCGACTTTGGATGGTAGGAAAATGTTGATTATTCGAACAGATACGGAGCCGTATATTGCGGTTGATCATTTGGGAGCGGGTGTTGGCGACGAGGTGATTATTACCAGCGACGGTAAATTTACGTCAGAATTAATCGGTACCAAAGCCACGCCGATTCGTTGGTCGGTTATCGGAATTGCCGATAACAAAAAGTAAATTGTTCAGAAATATTTAATGATACGAAAGTAAAAAACGCAACATTATTATTTCCTTCATCACACGCAAAAAAAAATATGTCTGAAACCGGTTTTTCCTCATTCTCTGTTCTTCAACCGCCTTTTTCCGTAACGTTTGATATTGATACAATCGTCCGGCAAATCATGGTCGATTTAACAGAAAAACCGGAAACATTTCACGCTGATATTAAAACTAATATTAAAGATAATGTTAAAACAAAAATTCAAGGTGAAGTGAAAAACGATATTGAAAAATCGTTTGTGAACGAAATTTATCTTGATAATCGTGTTATTTCCTTAGCGGATTTGAATGAACGAATTAGCGGCGCAACAAAATTATTTATTTCACCGAAAAGTATTCTGACGCCTTCGGCAAAAGATGAATTACAGAAACGGAAAATTGAAGTTGCGGTTAAATTACCGTTATTGCCTTCACTTTCCAATTCTGCCGTTTCTAATTCTGCTGTTTGGCTGGCGTTTCATAAACCGGCAACTTTTCCGTACAATTTATTAAATAAGTTGCAAAAAACACTTGTACTGAAACAGAAATCATTCACGACACTTGCCGAATTATTGAACGAAGCGGAACAACAATTATCCGAAGAGACAACACGCGGTGTTGCCGTAACAAAGCAATCCGCAACAGCAATTCGTTTGGCAAATTGTTGCAATAATATTCGTGCCGTCGGATGTGTTGACGTGAAACAGACAACAGAAGACACCGCCGAACTCAACGCCAATTTGCTGGTGATTCATCCCGAAAGAATTAACAACACGGAAATTTTTGAAATAATAAAACGATTGTCTATTTCTTGATTCCTTATTACAAATAAATTTAAAAAACATTTGTTGCTACAAGCGGAGATTCCAATGACTGTGTTTCAGAAAATTGTACGAGAAATAAAGAGGTTCATAAAAAAATGTGCGTCTTTCAGGTTTATCGGAAATGGTAACAAAAAAAAAGAAATCATTAACTATTTCAAAACACTCGATAAAAATAATCAGGATTCAGAAGTTTTGGAAGTAATCCGTTATTTTCAAAATAATCCTTTTTCAATTTTCCCGTATGATTTCACCAAAAAATACATTGCCGACAACATTGATGTTTTTACGGACAAAAAAGAGAACATGATGTATATTCTCCATGAAAACAAGAGAATGTATTTTCCTAAGGGCTGGGAAAAATGTAGGATTCAAAATTATTATAACCGTTTACTTATTGAGCAGGACATTGATTCTCCGCATCGGTATGAGAACGATGCCGTCCACGTGAATAACGGAGATATTGTTGCGGATATAGGAACTGCCGAAGGTATTTTTGCTCTTTCCAATATTGAGAAAGCGAAAAAGATTTATTTGTTTGAATGTGATAATGAATGGATTAATGTATTAGAAAAAACATTTGAACCATGGAAAGAAAAAATAGTTATTGTGAACAAATTTATCTCCGACCACACAAAAGGCGATTGTATTACGTTGGATGATTATTTTAACGAAAATGAAATAAATTTTATAAAGGCGGATATAGAAGGCGATGAAACACGTTTGTTACAAGGAGCAAAACAAATTTTTGCAAGAGTAAAAAAACTTCAAATGGTACTTTGTGCCTACCACAAAGAAAAAGATGCCGAAGAACTACAAAAAGAATTAACTGCCCAAAATTTCAGGATTGAATTTTCGAAGCGTTATATGATTTTTATTTATGATTCAGAATTACAAAAACCATATTTACGAAGAGGTATCATTCGGGCATCGAAAATCTAAGGAACTATTCAACAGTATAATAAAGTATTTACAGGAGATTATGTCTTTTTTGTAATATTTTAGTTATTGGGGTATTCAAAAGGTCGTCTATCTTTTATCCCAAAACTACAAAAATATTACGCAAATTATATTTTTCCTTTGCAGCGGTTAATAAATTCTGTGAAACAATTGAGATAATAGGGAAATTTTATCATGTCAACGAAACAAACTAGAGAAATTAAAGTGTCGTGGTCGATATTATAATTGATGATATTGAAATAAATTAACGGATAAGCCTGAAAATATTTCACAAACAACAATGCGAATCGGTAAAGTAATCGGGCAATTAACACTTTCACGTTGTAACGAATCTGTTAAAGGATTTCGTTGGAAAATTGTTGTGCCGATAACGGAAGATGATTTGCGAACAAAAAAAGAACCCCAAACAGAAGAACTTATTGTTTGTGATGAACTTTCGGTTGGTGAAGGGCAACGTATTGCGTTTAGCGAAGGCGCCGAAGCGTCAATGCCCTTTTTTCCGAATCCAAAACCAATTGACGCTTATAACGCCGCCATTTTAGATCAGATTGAATTACCTGTTTAAACAGTGTTTCATTAAATATTAAATTAAATATTAAATTAAAAATTGAACAAAAAATGGAACCGCCGTTTGTGAAATAACGCAAACAACAGTAACATAAATTGATATTCTTTTTCAAAAGGGAATTTATATTCAAAAGGGAGTTAATGTAATAAAATGACTAACTTACACCAAATCAAGGAAGAGATTTGTGATATAGGTCGCCGCATTTATAATCGCGGATTTGCAGCGGCTAACGATGGTAATATTTCGTTCAGAATTGACGAAAACCGTGTTGTTTGTACGCCGACCGGAATTAGTAAAGGTTTTATGAAACCGGATGATCTTTGTCTTGTTGATATGAATGCCAATCAGATTTCCGGTCATCGTAAAATGACCAGCGAAATACGGCAACATATTACAATTATGAAACACCGCAGTGATGTCAAGTCGGTTGTTCATTGTCATCCGCCTCATGCGACGGCGTTTGGTATTGCTCGTGAGGCGATTCCGCAATGTATTTTGCCGGAAGTCGATATTAACATGGGTGATGTGCCGATAGCAAAATATATCATTCCCGGCGGTCAGGCTTTTGCGGATGTGATTTTGCCGTTTATTGACAAAAGCGATATTATTGTACAGGCAAATCATGGAACAGTAAGTATGGGACCGACTGTTGAACGTGCTTATTTTCTAACAGAAATGCTTGATGCTTATTGCCGTATTTTGCTTATTGCCCGAAGTCTTGGCAAAGTGGAATACTTTACTAAAAGCGAAGCGGAAGATTTATTGACACTGAAACAAAAATGGGGATTCAAAGACCCGCGTGCGGAACTTGCCAACTGTGAACTTTGTGCCAATGATATTTTTCGTGACAGTTGGAAGGAGACCGGAGTTGGGCATCGGGCTTTTCAACCGCCGACATTTCGTCGCGGTGAAGAAACTTCCAATAGTCCGGCTTGTTCGTGTGCAACAAAAAATAATAATGACAACGATATTGATCAGGAATTAATTATCAAAACGATTACTGATCGTGTTATGCAGGCTCTTGCCAAAACCGGTTAATGTTCAAAACCAAGAATTTATAGTACACTTGCACTTGACCGCTAACATTTTAGCACAATTATTCAGTAGAACATTATGAATTACGGTAATCCATAAAGTTCTACTGAATAGTTTACGTTAATAACGTTAATAGTGAATAGTTTCGCAAGCGAATTATAATTCATGTACGAAAAATTCCGCTTGCGGCACTCTCAACTAAAACTTCCGCAACTAAAACTTCCGGCAATCACGATTTTATTTTTCTTCTCTGTATTTAATGAAGCGAAAAAACTGTGATAAAATTTATCGTAATTGTTTTCCGCAACACATTGTTCCGGTTATTCCAACCGGATACTTTCCAACTCCATCGTAATTCCAGACGACATCACCGGATCAAAACGTAACTCGGTAATTCGACCATTCCAATTAGCGTTTCGGAATAAGTCAAGCGAATAATC
>JAISNF010000215.1 GCA_031276415.1 Planctomycetaceae bacterium | reverse complement strand
ATTACGCTTCCGTTTATAATCGGGCAGATATGGTTGAAGTGCTTGCGACTTTGCCGGATATTCCGCCGGAACTGGCTGATGATATACGCTTTAACAAAGAAATCTGGGCAAAAGAAATTCGATATCAACGCGATATTTGGTGTCTCCGGTTTTCCTTCAAACCGCTTCGAATTATCTATGTCGATATTCCTAATAAAGAAGGTTCATTTGATAAAAAAGCCGTCTGGTATCTGGTGTACAATGTTAAAAATGTAGGTGCGGCACAGTTGGACAAAATCGTTAAAGAACGAACCGTTACAACCGATAACGGTGAAAAAAAATTGACAAAAGTCGAATTTGAAAACGCTAATTCCGGCGGTTCCATCAGTTCCGCTGTCGAAACTAAAATTGAAACGCCTATTTTCCATGATACGGTTGCGGTTTCTGATGTTGCGGGTTCGTCCGTGCAACAAACGCACGACGGGGCAGTTGTCCTCCGCAATACACCCGGAATATTCGAACCCCAACCAGGTAATGAGGAACCAGTCCGATTTATTCCGTTATTTCTTTTGGCAACTGATAAACTTGTTCAGGAAACTATTTCAACCAATAATCAGGAAACCGGACAAGTCGAAACTCAAACTCAAACTGTTGCCGTTTCTTATATTGATCAAATCATTCCGCTTGCTCTTCCGGCAATTGTTAAACGTGAAGGCATGAAAACAGTTCCCGAAACAACCGTTAGCATTACCCGCAAACCAATTGCTTCCGGTCAGGATATTTGGGGAGTTGCGCTTTGGACGGATATTGATCCTAAGATTCATCGTTTTTCAATTTATGTCAGCGGTTTAACCAACGCTTACCAATGGACAGACGAAGGAGCAAACAGCGGTAAACCGGGTGAAGGACGAACAATGAAACGGAAAGTTCTCAAAACAAATTGGTGGAGAATCGGCGATCAATACAACCTCAATAACTCCCAAATTCAATACGGCTATCCGGGGGAGATTGACTTCGAATGGATTTTCCTGTAAAATCTTGCTCTTGTTATTTCTAATAAACGATTGAATAACTATTAAATAAAGATTGAAGAATCGTTTTAGAAATAGTTTTATCGGATTCAAACAGGTTTTGACCGGATTTATAAACCTTTTAAGTTGTCAAACTTAGGCGTTTGGGACGTTATTAAAAAAAACGATGAATCGTGTCAATCTGTTATCGTGTTATGAATCTGAAATCTGAACAATCACCAGTATTAAACAAATAAAACAGAGGTGTATTATGGCGCATAAAAAAGGACAAGGCTCAAGCCGCAATGGTCGGGATTCTAACGGTCAACGGCGCGGTGTTAAAAAATTCAGCGGTGAAATAGTAAAGGCGGGCAACATTCTTGTTCGTCAGGTTGGTACAAAATTTCATCCTGGTAAAGGTGTCGGCGTGGGAAATGATTATACTCTTTTCGCCTTAATAGAGGGGCGTGTCCAATTTGACCGCGGCGGTCGTCGGGTAAGTATTATTAGTAATTAGTACAGTGATTAGTAAAAGTAGTAATTATTAATTTGTCTTCTTGCCTGAACGGAAACAACAGAACCTGTTTGATAGAATGTATTGAGTGCCATGAAATCTTATCGTGAAATTTTGACGTTGAACATTTCAAAGCGAATGGACTTTGTCAATATCACGCCGCAAGTTGTCCATGCCGTGAATAAAAGCGGTATTCAGGAAGGTCTTGTGTTGGTCAACGCAATGCATATTACGGCGTCGGTTTTTATCAACGATGATGAGCCGGGGTTGCATCAGGATTATAAAAATTGGCTGGAACAACTTGCTCCGTTTGATCCGTCGCCCATGCGTTACGCCCACAACCGAACCGGTGAAGACAACGGCGATGCCCATCATAAACGCCAAATTATGGGACGTGAGGTTGTTGTTGCGTTGACCGAAGGAAAACTCGATTTCGGTCCTTGGGAACAAATCTTTTACGGCGAATTTGACGGAAAACGACCAAAACGTATTATGATCAAAATCATCGGAGAATAATTTGTAATATTTTAGCGGTTCAACATTGACAATTACAAATATAGTATTGCAAACAAACGGAGAAAATAAATATGCATGCAATAAAAGCAATTTATGACGGAAATTATTTTAAACTTGAAGAACCTGTGCCGGTAGAAGGAAAATATGAAGTAGTAATAACTTTCACAAAACCAATTGATTCATCACAAGAAAAAATCTTAAAATATTTTAATACGTGGAATAATGAAGATGTAAAAAATGTGAATGAAATTATTGAAGAAAGAAAGAATTTTTCTCTTAATAGGGGTTGAAATTAGTCGCAGGGACGAATTACGAGATGGGATTGATTGCATACATATTGCTGATTGAATCAGTGATACAGTTAGTTAAGTTTCTTAAAACCTTTAAAGTAAAATAAGGAGTAAAGCCATGTTCAAGAAGATGATTAACGGAAGTTTATGTGTAGTATTACTGATGGTCGTGTTTGCAGAAGTAGTTGATGGAGAACCATCAGATGCTTGTTTGCGCCATAAGCCACTCAATTGTTGCTCATTGCAGGATGAGGTAACTGATGCAATTAGGGCATATACTGATGATGTAGTAGTTGAGATGGAAAAGAACAGACCCAAAATAGCAGGTATCAGTTATTGCTTGAGTGGGGAGACATGCAGCCGAATGAAACCATCAAGTGTGGAATTTCAGCTTGCTAAAAAGAATGCTAATGAACAGTATAGAAAAGCCCTTGATAAGATGTGTGGGTATGACATACTGACATATAAAATGTGTAAAGTCCTTAATTGTGATATTGAGGTGATCAAGGAAAGATTAACTCAAATATACAGGGAAAGATTAAACTCTATAAAAAATACTGGGTATGTTGATCCAGTTCTAAAAGCACGTGATTTAGAAACATTAAATAGATGGGTAGTTACTGAAAAAGCAAGAGTAAAAGAATCTATATCCTTTATTAAAGCCCAAGAGAAAAAGGAAGCATCAGAAAAGAAAAAGACTTTAACAGCAAAAAATAAATGAATATACATCAACCAGCAATATTTTAAGTAACAACAATACCCTACTAAGGTTGCAGGTTCATTTTGAAAAACAAAAAATCCACTGAAATTTTGTAATAATTTTACACATACAACAACCAATATTATTTTTATGATATTTGATTACAAAGCGAGTTATGAATTTTTGATTGGAATTGATTCGGACGGTTGTGCGTTTGACACGATGGAGT
>JAISNF010000588.1 GCA_031276415.1 Planctomycetaceae bacterium | reverse complement strand
GAACACAAACGTCAGAAGGGAGATCGTGTCGGTCATCATTGGCGTATTCCCGGCGCAACCGGCACCCGTTCTGTTCGGCATGTCATGATTGATACCAATTATTGGAAAACTTTTGTTCAAAAAAAGAGCGACAACAAACAATTACCAACATTAAACAACCATGAATCGGTACGTACCGAAAAAGGAATTGGTACACACCGAAAAGCGGTTATTGTTCTCAAATGGAGCATTATAGGAAGGTTTTTTTTGTTGGTTTTCTGTCATTCTTGGGAAATTTTTAATTTATGATTCGCAGATTGTTTTTATATCATTCTTAAAATAATCTGCGAAAATCGGTGGATCATTTTTTTGGCTGTTTGTAATTTGGTGGGCGCGGTATTACTTGTTGTCGCTCTGATCCGGTTTCCGGTTTGTCAACAACAATCGCGAGGTTTGTCGTTTTGCCGGTAATATCATATTCAATATCAGATGTGGAGGAATCGCGGAATTTTTTTGCAACAAAATGAATCAATACTTCCTCTAATCCTTTTCCTTCAACCTCATAAGAGTCCACCGCAACACGATACTTACCCGGCGGAATCCCCTGACCGTCTTTGATAACACCAAGACTAAACGAACCATTTTTTTGAATCTTACCGAAGTAAAACACCCGATCATTTTCAAAAGTAATTTTTCCTTTTTCCAATGGTGTTCCGTCGGAAAATGTTACTGTTCCCGAAACTCTGACATTCGTACCGCAACCGGCTATCGCCAGTAAACAGAGAAATGTCAATACGTACCATAAATTTTGTTTGTAGTTTGTCATTTTAGTTATGATTAAGTAAAAAAAATAAAAATTACGAATTTTTAATATTATTTTTCAGAAAGAGAACGAGTCAGGAAAATGCCGGAGTAATCTCGTTTCCCGAGCTCGTACCTCATCACTTTTTACGGTAATGAAACAGGATTACCATCAGAAGCGTGACCAAGCCAACGCAAGATGTCTCTTGATGTTGATGCAGAAACCGCGCGGACAGATCCATCACCAACAAGAAAATTACAGATTCCTGCATGATTCCCGCCGAATTTATAATTGGTGGATGGACTCCATGATTGATCATAATCTCCAGGTCCTCGTGCAATAATACCTGGGGCAACAGGGGAATAAATATCACGACCAACATAAATTGCTCCCATAGAAGTTCCTTCAAGATAAGGAGCATCCCATTCTTCTCCGGTCGTTCCACTTCCATCATAGACGCCGATTTTATCAGTGCGAACATGTTTTTCGCCAACCAATAATTGATTACTTAATCCGTCGGTAATAAATGTAAAATCATCGGTAGGATACCAAGTACTCGGATCGCCGTGAGTCCACATATTTGTTGGCGGTTTAAGATGACTGGCGTGCCGAATCGGACTGGCAATGAAATCTTGCGATTTATTATTGAAGTGACTCATATTAATCCCCAATGAATGGAAAGCACCGATGCCCCAAGGATTCATTGCGTCAGATTTCATCATACAAACAACAATGGCATAATCACCGAGCGGTCCTGAACCTGGACCATTATCTGCGTCTAAATAAGTTACTTCCATAACTTGTAGCCCGCTCCGTTTGGAAGGACATTGATAAATCGGCAACGAAAATGCAGATTGTTGTTCTGGGGTCAGAGTTTTCCACCACGTATCGTTCAATGCAACCTGAACCCCTTTTTGCGTCCCAGCGGCATTTTCTTGTGAGGCGAGGAAATCATAAAGAGGTTGCTGTTCGATGTACGGATAGAGCAATCCGAAGAAAGAAAGTGCTCCCTGTCGTGTCCCCGCAGGCATAAACGTTATTCCGTTGGCACTGATATTGGCTGGAGGCAAACCATTTCGAGTATCGTGAAAGTTGTGAACACCAATACCCATTTGTTTTAAATGATTGGTACACTGTAATCTTCGTGCTGCCTCGCGTGCTGCTTGAACGGCAGGCAACAGTAGAGCGATTAAGACGCCGATAATCGCAATCACCACGAGAAGTTCGACAAGTGTGAATGCGTTTTTTCTGCCTACTTTTCTATCTATATCGCCCCCCCCCCCCTATTTTAACACGAATTTTCCGGTCAATTTGCCCCAAAGAACAAAATATTTCAAGCGATTTTCCCAATAATTCGACCATTTTTCTAAAGAAAACCGCAAACCACACGTTCAAAGCATCAAGTAAACATTCAACAGCCGCAAACAAACAATCAACAAACAAGTTACCAAACATGATTTTTTCCCTTTCATAAAGGAATTTGTGAAAAATTGTAATAAATCCCGTTGTTCCAACAACATCGGGATCAGAATTTGCCAAACGGTTCTAAACGGATTAGATTCTCTAAACGAATCAAATCCCGAAAGTTTCCAGTGGCAAACTTCAAGTTTGTTAATTTCAACATATTTTCAAATTCCGTCAATAGGGGGAGAAAAAAATATTTTTTAGTGAACCACAAAAAACACAAAAACAAAGAATTATCTGCAGATTACAGAGATAATCGAAGATTGTTTTTGAAAATAGAAAACAAAAAGTTGCTGTATTTTCAAAAATTATCTGCGTTCATCTGCGGACATCTTTCGTTTTCTGTAGTAAAAATAAAATAGACCGTTACACCTTGGCGGTTCTTGCGGCGGCAGAAACAGCGGCAGATTTCGCCGCGGTTCTTTACACGGA
>JAISNF010000077.1 GCA_031276415.1 Planctomycetaceae bacterium | reverse complement strand
GTATTGCTCGTCCGATCTACGGAACTCTCGCATCAATAAAACGATCCCCTTATGATTATGGTGGAGGTAATATCGTAAATGATGGCGTGTTCGGTGGTACTCACCCAGGTGTCTGTCAGTTCCTTCTTGGTGACGGAACAGTTCATACAATTCCAAGTTCGGCAGGTGGTGATATCATAGAAAAACTTGCCATTGTAAATGATGGCGGCACAGTAGAAATTCCACAATAATATATTAAAAAAACAACGTGGAATATTTTGTTTCTTTCAGTTTTATTATACTAAAACGTGTCAATTTCACTTAAACAATATAGTACATAGATTAATCGGAAAACAATTTATACTTTAACTAATGAAACAGAATTATATCTGTTTCAAAAAAAATATGCAAAAATTTCTTCTATTATTTTTTTTCGTTATTTTACCTGTTTTTATTGGTTGTTCTAACAAAGTTAAAGTTTCTGGGCATGTAAAATTTACAGATGGTGAACCGGTTACTTTAGGCGAAGTGTGTTTTGGAACAAAAGATCGAACATATTTTGGTCGGATAAATAAAAATGGATATTATACACTCGGAGAAATAAAAGATGGAGATGGTATTCCACCAGAAAACTATACTGTTTGGCTTTCAGGAACTGTTTTATCAGAACCAATTTTGGATCAAAACAATGATGAAACAGGAAAATTCAAAGAGATTGAACTTGTTGACAGAAAATATACCGAACAAAAAGTAAGTACTCTAACATTTGAAGTTAAACACGGTGTAAATAAATTTGACTTTACTGTAGAACGACCTATTTCAAATAATAAAATTAAGAGGTGATTAAGTAATTATTTAGTGGAATTTCTGTTTAACCGCAAAGATCACAAGGATTTTAAAATCAGAAACATTCTTTGCGCAAACCTTGGCGGTTAAAAAAGAAAACACAAAATTCACTAAAATATTACGAAATTTATTTACTAACCCTTAAAATTAATGAGGAAAGACTATGAAATTGATTCAAACTGTTCTGTTGCTGGTTCTTGGAGGATTTTTGTTCGTCAACACTTCTGTTAATGCACAAAATCCCAATAATCCCGACAACACGCCCACACCTGAACAACGTGCCAAGCAAATTCAAAATACGGCGAAGGCATGGGCATTCGAAGCCGATCCGAAATTGCCTAACGTTCTGGTTTTAGGTGATTCCAATACCATTGGCTATGTTCTTAAACTTCGCCAACTGCTCAAAGACAAAGCGAATGTTTATTTTCCACTCAAATCCAACGGAACACCGGATAATTGTGCCAATACCGCTTATGGATTGGAAAACATCGACCGATTTCTCGGAACAACAAAATGGGATGTAATTCATTTCAACTGGGGATTACATGATTGTAACCGCGCCAGAGTAGAAAACGGCAAAAGAATTCAAGATCAGAAAATCGGAGAACTACGACATTCGCCGGAGTTATACGGTGAAAATCTTGAAAAAATCATTAAGCGTTTGGAACAAACAAAAACAAAACTGATTTGGGCTTCGTCGTCAGTAGTCAATGAAGGCACCAAAGGAAATCGGGTTGGCGAAGAAGTTCTCTTTAATAATGTTGCGGCAAAGATTATTGAAAAACACCACATCCCGACCAATGATATTTATAGTTTGACAAAAAATTTCAAACCGGAACAATTCAAGGCACCGGGTAATATCCATTTTTCAAAAGACGGATTCGATATTATCGCACAACAAGTCGCCGACGTTATTCTCAAAACACTCGAAAATAAAAATTAAGTGATATTTCTGTGGTATTTTCAGTGAAGGTTTTTTAATTTTTAATTAACTGTTTCAACAAATTTTATTTACAATAAAGAAAAAATGAAAATATCAATTTTAGTTTTGTTTTTTACCGTATTTTCTGTATTGTTTTTCGCTGGTTGTTCGGATAAAACTCAAATTTCCGGTCAGGTAACCTACTCAGACGGAACGCCGGTTTATCCTGGAAAAGTATGCTTCACTACGGGAAAAAATACTTTTTATGGTCGATTGAATAAAGATGGACAATATTCTGTCGGCGAATTTAAAGATGGTGACGGAATTCCTTCCGGAAAATACGATGTTTGGGTTGCAGAAACTGGTTACGCTGTTGAAATTATCAAAAACGGCAAACCAACAGGTTTGTATGATTCAGTTGAACGGGTTTCAGCCAAATACACCTACCCTAATCCAGAATGTCCAAAATACGAAATTAAACGTGGTAGAGCAAAAACTTTTGATTTTGTCGTTGAAAAACCGTAACTGTATTTGTTGTTTGTAGGTATTTGATTCAAATTTCATTTACAGTTCTTTAATTACTTTCGACAGTTATCAATTTGACTTTTCGTAATATTTCAGTAATGTCCTTAACAAATTAATGTAAAATGATAAGTGCTGAAAGTAAAATTTTATCCAACATTAAACTATTTTTATTCACAATTTAACAATAATTTAGACTATGTTAAAAAACACAACTATTTTTCTATTTATTTTATTTTTGTCCATTCCTCTTGTTGCTGAAGAAAGTAATTTAGGTACTGGAACAACAAGACCTAACATTTTGCTTGTAATTTCAGACGATCATGGTTATCCTCATGTTGGGGTTTATGGTGATCCTAATGTTAAGACACCGAATTTGGATCGTTTTGCTGCTGAAGGAATGACATTTCGTCGGGCTTATGTTACAGCTCCGCAGTGTGTGCAATCACGAGCAGGAATTTTTGCAGCCCGATCACAAGTTGGAATCGGTATGTCTCGATTTTCCGCTCCATTTCCAGCCGAAATAAAATCGTTTCCAGAATATCTTCGTGATGCTGGTTTTTATACGGGACTTGCTGGGCGGAGTTATCACATGGAGGGCGAAGACGGACTGGGAGGACCAATTCGACAAGCCGATGGAACCTATGAATATAAACGGTTTAGTAGTCGTTATGACTATGCTAAGAGTGCGTCTGGACAAGGATTGGTAGCCATTAACAATACTTTGAAACAGTTTTCAGAATTTCTTGATCTGGTACCGAAAGAGAAACCTTTTTTTCTACAACTGTGTTTTCATGATCCTCATGCTCCTTACGATAATGAAGAAATTCCAGAACCAAGTGATCCAGACAAACTTATCCTTCCATCTTGGTGTCCCGATATTCCATTTATCCGAAAAGCACACGCAGATTATTATAACGAAGTTAATCGTTTTGACCAATCATTTGGAAAAGTATTGGAAGAACTCGATAAACGTTCTCTCAAAGAAAACACATTGGTTATTTTTATTGGTGATAATGGAGCCTCTATTCTTCGCGGCAAGGGAAGTTTGTATGAAAGTGGAATTCATGTTCCGTTACTTGTTCGTTGGACTGGTAAAATTTTACCGGGAAGTATTTCTTCTGAATTAGTTTCCGGTGAAGACATTGGTGCGACTTGTTTGGCGGCAGCTGGAATCACTCCACCAATTGAATGGACAAGCCAAAGTTTTTTACCAATCTTATTTGGCGAAAAAGACGCATCAGTACGAAATTATATTTTTGCTGCCAGAGGACCGCACGGTTTTGGATTACCAACCGATATCCAAAGTTTCGATCTTTCTCGAACAATTGTCGGCAAACAGTACAAATTAATTTATAATCCGCTTTGGCAAATTCCGTACAGTTATTATGCCAAAGGACCTAAATGGATAGAAATTCAAAATGCGGCAAAGGAAGGAAAAGTTCCTCCGTCCATTGCCTCTCTTTATACAGGAGAAAATCGATCAATGTTTGAAGTTTACGATTTACAAAACGATCCAGATGAACTTGAAAATTTGTCGGGAAAAAAAGAGACAGCAGCCATCGAACTTCAACTCAAAAGGGAATTACGAAATTGGATGATTGCCGAGCAAGATTTTGTACCATTACCGCTACAACGCGAACTGCCTGTATCTCCTCAAAAAAACAGATAATTAGGTAATATTTCAATTATTTTGTAATATTTCAGTGGTTTTGGGTAATTCAAAAGGTCGTAACTATTGATGTTATTTCGATTTCCATCCGCAAACAGGGGTTAAGTCGGCGAGTATGACGACGTAATGTTTACGGAAAATGTTGGCTACCTTTTGAATGACCCAATGGCTGAAATATTACTAATTATCTAATATTTGACTAGTTCAATACTATGCTAAAATTAATAACCAACTTGTGAAAGCCAAGTTAATCTTTCAATCAAAATTAGTCTTAACTCTTGATATATCATGTGATTACATCAAAAAAAATGACCGGATTTATTTGGGAATTTTGGTTTAAAATGGTTTCCATTGCCGTTTTGTGTAAAATTAAATTTACACCCCCTTTGACAAAATATTATTTTCTAATAAAATCTGTTGTGAAATTTTTATTGGTGCGGCGAAAAGTTTTTTGAGAATCAATAAACTGACTATTTTTAATGTTGTTTTAAAACGGGAGAGGGTTGCAAATGTTGGTAACCTTCATTATTGACCGAACCTTAACTGGTATTGAGTATGTCAAAACATTCAAAACGCTATCGGAATGATTTCAAAAAAATTAAACAGGATGTTGCGCTTCCCTTGACGGATGCTGTTAATTTATTGAAACAATTCGATAATTTGAAATTCAACCAAAGTGTGGAAATTGCTGTTCGGCTGGGTATTGATCCGAAGCAGGCAGACCAACTTGTTCGTGGTTCTATTGTTCTTCCGCATGGTATTGGCAAATCACTTCGGGTTTGTGTTATTGCCAAAGGCGATAAAGCCGAAGAAGCCCGCAACGGCGGTGCCGATACAATTGGCGATGCCGATCTTGTTGCCAAAATTAAAGAAGGCTGGACTGATTTCGATGTCTGTATTGCAACTCCCGATATGATGGGACTTGTTGGACCTCTCGGTAAAATTCTCGGTCCACGCGGCTTAATGCCCTCTCCGCGAGCCGGAACCGTAACAATGGATGTTGCCAAAACAATTAAAGAATATAAAGCCGGTAAAGTCGAATTTCGAAATGATAAAGCCGGTATAATTCACGCTATTGTCGGCAAAATTAAATTCGATAAAAACCAACTTGTCGAAAATATTGATGCGTTCCTGCAATATATCAACAATCTCAAACCAGCGGCAGTTAAAGGAGTTTATGTTAAAAGTATTACTCTTTCCGCAACAATGTCGCCGGGGGTTCGTGTTGCCGGTTAGACGGTAATTTGGAGTTGTTTTATTTTTGTAACCGGACGACAATTCGTAATTGCCCAAGAAATTCGTCTTTTTGAGATTTGTATAAAATATTTATAAAATACTATTTCGTTCCACATTATTTTGCGGTATTCAATGTTTTGTTATAAAAAATAGTTGCGAAAACTGTTGCCAAAAAACTTGACATTGAACCAACAGCCCATAAGCCTAAAATGAGTAAGTTTGTTAAACAATTAATTACTGATACCGTTGCCAAACGGCTTGAAGGTACGCAATACCTGATTCTGGTTGGTTTGACCGGAATTGATGCCAATAAAAACAAAAACCTTCGGGCTAATCTTGCTTCAAAAGGGATTAACCTGATGGTTATTAAAAACAGTCTGGCACGACGCGCCACCGAAGGAACTCCGCTTGCCGCTGCCTTTCAGAACATGACCGGTTCTTATGCTCTTTGCTGGGGTTCTTCGGATATCGTTTCGCTAGCCAAAGAACTCGTTAAACTGTCAAAAGATAAAACCCTGCAAGGTTTTGAAATTAAAGGAGCAGTTCTGGATGGAGAAGCGTTAGGAGCGGAACAGGCGGTTGAAGTTAGTAAATGGCCAACCCGCGAAGAACAAATTGCGATGTTGCTTGGTCAGATTGTCGGTATTGGAGCCAAACTTTCCGGTCAGTTTATCGCTATCGGCGGTGCTTTGGCAAGCCAGATTGTTAAACTTGCTGAAAAAGACGGCAACGGCTCAGAACCAAAAGATACTCCCCAAAATCCAGAGTAAAATCCCACAACCCTAAATCCGGCAGTTCTTGAAAACAACAAAAACTGTCTGTTTTGGAATAATGAAAACAAATATCACCTTGTGATGAATTTAATTTTTTTCGAATCTTTGCGATATCGGGTTTGTGTGAAATCTGGTAATTCGTATAAAGTTGAACCATTACAAGATTAACCATCAATTTATGCGTTTTCCCAACGCAACAAACGAGAAAGGAAACCTTTCCATGAGTGAAACACGAGAATTTTCGGCGACAATTAAAGAATTAGGCGATAAAATTGTTGCTTTAACTTTAAAAGACGCCAAAGAACTGAGCGACTATTTGAAAGACGTTCATGGTATTGAGCCGGCTACCGGCGGTGCGGTGGTTATGGCTGCACCCGCTGGCGGCGGTGACGCCGGTGGTGCGGAAAAACCGGAAGAAAAAACCGAATTTGATGTCGTTCTTGAAAGTTTTGCGGCAGACAAAAAGGTTGCGGTTATTAAAGTTGTTAAAAACGCAACCGGCGGAGGTTTGGCGGATTCAAAGGCATTGGTTGAAAGTGCTCCGACCAAAATTAAATCCGGCGTCTCCAAAGAGGAAGCCGAAAAACTGAAAAAAGAACTCGAAGAAAATGGTGCAAAAGTCAGTGTTAAATAAATCAATAAGTATTTAATCAAAAATACTTAATTTAATTACTGACAAGTACAATGATCAGCGGCAAATGATTTGAACGAAATTAAAATGTTTTATCATTGGTCGCTGGTCATGAATTGTTATTTTTTCCTGATTTGGTATCTTTTTTGCTAAGTCCCCCCTTTTTAAGGTGACTTGAAGTATTATAATAATTATTTCGGTTTTCTAAATTTTTTCTTTTTCCCCTCGAAAGATTACGTAGATGAAAGGCAAAACAATGCCCCTCCCCTGTAAAAGTAATCTGGTCTGCGGACATTTCCGCTCCGTAACTCTTTGTTTTCATGGAAGTTTGATGGGGTCTTCCTGTTTTACTAATCCGGTTTTATTGATCGAATAGAATAATCCGACATCATGTTCAATCCAAAATTGTTTAATCCAAATTGGGATTTTTTTAAAATTCAATATGATTTCGAAATTTGTAACACGAAAAAAATATCTTGTATTGTTAAAGTTAAAATAATAAATTATCCCAAGTTTGGGCAATATTTATTATGAATGTTTCGTAAAATTTTGTTAATTCCTGTAATTTAGTTTAGTTTTCGATAACTTTTTAAATCATAACCAATCATGGCAACACCTTCACAACGCCGTATTCATTTCCGCGAAGTCCACAAGTTCGGAGCGCAAAATTCGACTTATGAAATTCCTGATCTGACGATTCTTCAGACGCAGAGTTATCAGCGTTTTCTTCAGGAAGACGTTCCTCCGCTCAAACGCGAAAATGTCGGACTTGAATCTGTATTACGCGAGATATTTCCAATCGAAACATTCGATAAATCAATTCGTTTGGAATATCGCTATTACGAACTCGAAAAACCCCGCTACGAACCGGATGAATGCCGTCAATTACGTTTGACTTATGGTAAACCTTTCAAAGTCCGTTTGCGGCTTGTTAAAGAAAGCAATACCCACGAAGAAGATGTTTATCTGGGCGATATTCCAATCATGCTCGGCGGCGGTGAATTTATTATTAACGGCGCAGAACGTGTCGTTGTCAGCCAACTTCACCGAAGTCCCGGAATCGATTTCGTTTCAGAAATGGACGGAGATCGCCGGACGTTCAGTTGCCGTGTTATTCCCGAGCGCGGAAGTTGGATCGAATTGAATATGACACGGAAAGAAACAATCTCCGCCAAAATTGATCAGAGTAGTAAACTCCCAATTATGATGTTTCTCCGCGCCATGTCGGATAAATACGGAACAAATTCGCAACTAATGAAAGCGTTTTATCAAACGGAAACAATTAAAATCGAAACAAAAAATTTCAATATTCCTATACCCCAAAAAGCCGCTGCCCAAACTAAATCCAGATCAAAAAAAGCAAAGGCTGCGAAAAATGAAACGGTTGAAGTAAATTCCGCAAATTCCGTAGATTCTGTAAGTTCCGTAAATCCCGAAGTTTCCGCAGATCAAACCGCCGTTGGGGAAATCACAAAAGAGCAGCCCGTTGATTTGAGTTTTTACACGGCACCGTTTCGCGGAAAAGTTGCGGTCAATGATATTGTTTATCCGCAAGGTTCAGAACGGGCAGGTCAAATTATTGTCGAAACCGGAGAGGCGATTACAGAAAGTAAAGCGTTGGAAATTCTCGGTTCAGGTATCAAAAGAATCGAAGTCATCGAAGAGCAAAAGAATAAATTGTTGCTCAATTCGCTTGCCGAAGATAAAACCAGTTCCCATGAAGAAGCGTTAGCCAAAATTTACATGCGTCTCCGACCGGGAAATCCGCCGCAAATGGATAAAGCACGGGAATTGTTTTACGATAAATTTTTTGATACTAATCGTTATCGTCTTGGTCGGGTTGGTCGTTTTCGTATCAACCGGAAACTCGGTATTGATATTCCGTTGGAGGAAATGACGCTTAAAGCGGAAGATATTGTCGAAGCGGTTAAATATCTGAACCGGCTTTGGGGCGGCGACCGTACAGCGGAAATTGATGATATTGACCATCTTGGCAACCGGCGTCTTCGGACTATTGATGAGTTGGCGGGTGAAGAGTTACGAAAAGGTTTTCTCAAACTTCGCCGTACTGTTCAGGAACGTCTCGCTGCCCGCGGCAATGAAGAAATCACTCCGCGTCAAGTGATTAATCAGAAAAGTATTTCAGCGGCGATAGAATATTTCTTTGGTCGCGGTGAACTTTCGCAGGTTGTTGACCAAACCAATCCGTTGTCTATGTTGACTCATGAACGGCGTCTTTCGGCTCTTGGTCCCGGCGGTTTGAACCGGAAACGGGCAGGTTTTGATGTTCGCGATGTTCACTCTTCTCACTACGGACGAATTTGTCCGATTGAAACTCCCGAAGGTACAAATATCGGTCTCATCTCCAGTCTCAGTATTTATGCAACAGTTGATGAGTTCGGATTTCTCGTTTCACCGTATCGGAAATTGGAAAACGGAAAATTGACCGACAAAATTGATTGGCTTCGTGCTGATGAAGAACATGAAGCAAAACTCGCTCCGGCGGACATTAAAATTGACAACGGAAAAATTGTTCCCGACGAAATTTCCGAGACGGTTATTGTTCGTTATCGCGGCGATTATGATCCGGTTCCGGTTGAAGATGTTGAATACATTGACGTTTCGCCGAGCCAAATGATTGGAGTTTCTGCCGGTTTGATTCCGTTCCTTGAACACGATGATGCCAACCGTGCTTTGATGGGTTCAAACATGCAACGTCAAGCGGTTCCGCTTTTGATTTCTGAGCCGCCGCTTGTTGCAACAGGATTGGAAGGACGAGCGGCGTTCAATTCCAGTCTTCTGATTCACGCAAAACACGGCGGAACAGTGAGTTATGTTGATTCGCAGCGTATTATCATTGACTACGGAACCGGAACAGATGAATATGTGCTTCGGAAATTTGTCGGACTTAATGAACGAACTTGCCAAAATCAAGTGCCGATTGTTAAACCCAACGAAACAATTAAAACCGGTCAGATTATTGCTGACGGTGCAAGTATGTATCACGGCGAACTTTGTCTCGGACGCAATGTTCTTGTTGCATTTATGGCGTGGGACGGTTTCAACTTTGAAGATGCAATCATCATTAGCGAGGATTTGGTTAAAAAAGATACTTACACGTCGCTTCATATTGAAGAATTTGATGTGGAAATACGCGATACCAAACTTGGGCGTGAAGAATTTACGGACGATATTCCGAATGTCGGCGAAAAAGCGTTGCGAAATCTTGACGAAACCGGAATTGTTCGTGTTGGAACTTACGTGCGCCCCGGCGATATTTTAGTCGGAAAAGTAACTCCCAAATCGAAAACCGAACTCACACCGGAAGAAAAATTACTGCACGCAATTTTCGGTCGTGCCGGCGAAGATGTTAAAAACGAATCGCTCGAAGTGCCTTCCGGTGTTGAAGGAATTGTGATTGGAACTCAAAAATTCTCCTGCCGAATGAGCCTTTCGGAAGATGAACGAAAAGCGTTTGATGCGGAAATCCGCCGCGTTGAAAAAGAAGAAGATGAACGAATCGAAATTTTGTTCAAACCGTTGATCGAAGAATTGGAAAAAGTTCTTGGACATTCGATTGATCGTGAAGAAACAGAACAACCAAAATTGTTTCGAATTGAACATCTTAACCTCGAAAATGATGATGCGAAACGTGAAGAAGCGGAACGAATTTATCAAAAGCATTGGCACGCAATTGAGGCGGCGGTTGATGCGAAAGATCGTAAAGTCAATTCGATGAAACGCGGTGATGAACTTCGGCGCGGTGTTCTTCAAATGGTCAAGGTGTATGTTGCGGCGAAGCGGGTAATTTCGGTTGGCGATAAAATGGCTGGTCGGCACGGAAACAAAGGTGTGATCGCCAAAATTCTTCCGCGTGAAGATATGCCGTATCTGGCGGATGGAACACCGATTGAGATTATGCTCAATCCGCTTGGTGTTCCGAGTCGTATGAATGTGGGTCAGATTCTTGAAACACATCTCGGCTGGGCTGCTGCAAAACTCGGTTATCAAGCCATTACTCCGGTGTTTGACGGAGCCGCTGAACAAGATATTAACGATTGTCTTGAAAAAGCCGGTTTGCCGCGACATGGAAAAGTCCGGCTTTACGACGGGCGAACCGGTGAACCTTTTGATCAGGAAACAACCGTTGGTTACATTTATATGCTCAAATTGCATCATCTTGTTGACGACAAAGTTCATGCCCGAAGTACCGGTCCTTATTCGCTTATCACGCAACAACCGTTGGGAGGAAAAGCAAGATTCGGCGGTCAACGATTCGGTGAAATGGAAGTCTGGGCTCTTGAGGCTTACGGTGCCGCTTATACGTTACAAGAATTGCTGACGGTTAAAAGCGATGACGTGGAAGGGCGAACGAAAATTTATGAATCAATGGTCAAAGGCGAAAACACGTTGGAAGCCGGAACTCCCGCCAGTTTCGATGTATTAACAAATGAAATTCGCGGTCTCGCCCTCAATATGCAACTCGAAAAATCAGGCGGAAACGGAGGACTGTAATAAAAACAATAAAATAAAATATACGGTTACAAAAATAACCGCAACAATCTGTGATAATGTCAGATAATGTCAATTTCATTTCAATTATTACTTTTTGCTCAAAGTAATTGGCTGACAACTATCGCAGATTGGTGCGGTATTGCCGGATTAGCGGTTAGTTTGATCGGTCTGTTTTTAACCTTATTAACGTTTTGGAAAGTGCAAAGCGTCAAAGAAACCATTGAAACAGAACGGCAAAAACGGATTTTGCAAAACAGGTTGTCAGAATATCATAACCAATTTGTTGATGCCCGAAATTTTATTTTGGCTGTTTACGACTTGAATGTTGATAATACCAATATTGGACGTGTTTCGGCGGAAATTATTATTCAACTTGTTGCTATTATAAAATGTTGTAAACAAATTAAAAAGTATGACCAACTACAAAGACTGGAATGGTCGGATATTGAGGAACTTAAAAAAGAAACAGAAATAGTATCATCACATTTTTCGGAACGTTCACCCAATCTAAAAATTCCAAAAGACGAATTGTGGAAACTTTTACCAAAATTGGAAACAATTATTCGAAATATTGAAGATTTTCAAAAAAATCAAATAGCGGAGTTTAGTTATGGATTCAGAAAAAATTTTACGTCTGTCGTCAACACTCAAGGAAATGACGTTACAAAAAAAAATCAGATGGAATCTTGATTATAAAAAGATTTTATTACGTAGCGATAATCAAACACCTAATTTACCACCGGATATAGAACATGTTTTCAGTACTTTGGTTGATGAGAAAATATTTCGTCTTATTGGTGTGTTGAACCTTATTGATGCGGAAATCAAAAGTGTAAAATTGCAACTTTGGAATAATGAAAACGATATTCAGGAATACGAATTTCCCGATCATCCTTCGTTCAAGGAATTATTTCAATTAGTCCGAGAGTTGGAAATTAAAAAAAATAAATTTTATGTGGCACAAGAAGCCGAAAATTTTGTTGACAAATTACTTAAAAAAAGTTACACCTCAGGTATTCCACGATAACCGGTTTTGATTTGATTACGAATAAAATTAAGAAGCAACTTTTTTTCCGCAAAGGTTGCAATGGTTGGATAATAAAAGTTTTTATTAAAATAACAAATTTATTTATGGTTTGAAAAACAATATTGTGGAAACTTTTGCTAAAATTGAAATGAATGATACATTGGAAAAACAATTACCTATCGCATTGATAAAACTTACCCAAGCAAAAGTTATTAGATGGAAAATATTAAATAGGGGACAAATTAATCTAACATTATTTGATGGTGGATTTCTTGATGGGTATGTTTATGAGACTGAAGTGAACAATAAGACGGTTTTACTTTTTCGATTTACGTATGACTATACAGATGAACATGATATAGTTCGGCATGATTTTTCGTATCGCCTTGTTATTTCGGATTCATCAGGCATACCAGAAACAGAAATGGATGGCAAATATAAATATTGTTTAGATATTTTATATGACATAGTAAGAGAATCTTGCCATGATGTTTCTAATTGGGCAAAAGAAGTTGTTGAATTGGCTAAGTAACGATTATTGTTTGTTTTTTTTGTTTCATTTTTTAGAAATTTTTATTATTGAGGAGATAACAATGACATTGAATCTTGATGTTTCACAAATTCAACGTAAAAGAAATCAATTTTGTTGGTTACTTTTAGCGTGTTTACTTCTTGGATTTATTAATATTACTTTGCCATTTATTGCTTTTGAATATGCTAAAAAAGAGAAAGCAGATATTACACTTAGGGAAGTTCGTTTTAACCTTGTTGAGATTCAATCACCGCAATATCACTTTTGGCAATTTTGGGCAACTGCGTGTAGTACAAGTGGGAAATTGTTACTTATTCCTTATACGATTTTTTGGTTCCAATATTTTCGTTCGTCAGGATATTCCTATAAAAGTTCAATCCTGTGTTCACTCGGTATGTCTTTTCCCCTTTTTAATTTCTTTATTTGATTGTACCTTCTTCATTTGGGAGGAAAATATATCGCCGCTTCAAAAACGCAACAATTTCACTTAACAGAGTAATGAATCTGTTTAACCCCTGAATACACGGAAAAAAATTGTCCGCAGAGAACGCAG
>JAISNF010000578.1 GCA_031276415.1 Planctomycetaceae bacterium | reverse complement strand
CACGCAATATCAAAGATCGCTTTGCGGTCAATGATATTATTGGGCAATTGTTCGGGGTTACGGAAAGTCAGGTCGGCAACCCGATTTTCGGGCGGCAACACCGCATTGAGAAAATCAATCAACAAATCTTTATTGGCTTCCTCACCGAAAAGTTTTTTGAACCCAAAATCGGTGTAAGGATTAATATATCGCGATGTCATAATAACTCCTTTTTTATTTTATATTTGTAAGGTAATCAGTATTTTAATGTGTACAGTATTTTACAACGATTGAAATTATTCTACCACACGCACCATGCTTGGCAAGCCTGAAAAGGGGCGCAACAGTTGAACCGGTTTCAATTTCCATCCGTAAACATTACCAATTTTTTAGTTGATAGTTTCGCAAACGGAATTATTGATTGTCATAGTTGTAATTCTGTTGGCGGCATTGTCCGCTCTTAACTTTTCACTCTCCATTAAAATTTTTTCCTCTTTACAGGGTTATTGAAAATTTGTATTCTTCGGTATTCTTTTTTCGTTGTTGTTAAGTTCCTGAATATTGGCTCAAGGAGATTGGCGATGCCGTTTTTCCGAACGATTCCGGTTTTAATTATTTTTTGGTGTATTACTGAAGTTTTCGGGCAGGTTTATCAAACCCCAACTCAAATTCCACCGAATTTGAATCCGCAACCCAACCCAATTCAACAACCAATCCGGCAAATGCCTCTACAAACACCGCCGAAAATGGTTGTTCAAAACGGGATTCCCATTTATCAGCAAAATCAAAATACAAACCCCAATACAAATATTCCCAATCAACCCAAAATAGCGGAACGCACAATGCCGCCGGGTTACGGTTCACCTTACCCAACCGGTCAACCCCTTCCCAATAATCCCGTTAAAGTCGCCACAACTCAAACATCTACGCCCGTTTATGGTTTGCCGCCGCAAAATCAAAACACGCCAATTCCCAATCCGCCGCCTTCCAATCAACCGGTTGGCATTGCCAATCAGCAAGGTTATTACCCTGTTCCTCTTAATCCGGTTCATCCGGCAACCCCAGAAACAAAACGCGAATTTGTAGGACGCGCCGAACCGATAAATCGGATTGTTCCGTTTTTTTTAAATCCGCAGGAACAAAAAGAACTCGATGAATTTCTCCTTCGTTGGGAAAAATATAGTTTGACTATCAAACGATATGATGTCGATTTTGATATGTTTCTTTACGATGAAACTATTGTCGGTTCTACGCCCGGCAAACCGTACAAAACGGCGTTTGGATATTTCAAATATATCGCTAAACCATTACGGTTTGTTTATCACGTCGAAGGAGAATGGGTTGGCAATAAAAAAGTTGAACGGGATGACAAAAAAAGTCCGCATATCTTTGCGGAAAAAATTATCATTGACGAGAAATCCGTTTTTAAGTATGAATATAACGCTAAAACCGTTTTACAAGTTAATGTTCCGTCTGAAATGGTTGGCAAGGGAATTGCCGATAGTCCTTTGCCGTTGATTTTTGGGGCGAAAGCGGATGAAATGAAGAAACGGTTTAGTATGAAAATAGTTACAGCCGATCAACGCAAAGATAATGAAATCTGGCTTCAGGCAAAACCGCTCTTAATTGAAGATCAGCAAGAGTTTTCGCAAATCGAAATCCGCCTTGATAAAGAAAACCTCCGCCCGATTGCTTTGAAAAAAGAAGATATTAACGGCAAGGCGTTTACGGTTTATACTCTTCTTTCGCCGAAAATTAATGACCGGCTCACATCGTTTCTGGAAGACATTAAGAAATGGTTTACGCCGACGGTTCCTGACGGTTGGAAGTTGGATGTGAAAGATTGGATTCTCGAAGTTCAGATGGCGCAGCAATCTCCGGCGACCATCTTATCGGGAACAGTATCGGGAGCAACATCGGGAACTGTTCCGGCAACAGTGCCGACAATGGTTCCAGTAACACCGCAACCGCCTTTCGGTAATCAACCGCAACCGCCGCAAATTCCACCTCAACGAAACGAAATTCCGCTTTATCAACCCAAATACTAAATTATGCAAAAAACACTTGATATAAAACTGTCGCGGATTCTTGCAGACCGCAGTTGTAACGATTTTATTTTAGCCGATGCCAAAGATGCGGACATGGCTTACGGGCTTTCTGCGCCGGGTCAAAGTCCTGAGCATTATGGTCATGAAGCGGCGTTTCGGACATTGGACGAATACCGCGAACAAATTCGGCAAGTCATTTCGCAGGGGCTTGTTGATATTATGCTGATGAGTGCAAGCACGAGTGAAATTCTGACAATTCGTGAACGGTTATTTGATTCTTCGCCGATTACGCCGGCGATTCGTGCCAATGACACGACGGATATTTGGCTTGCCGGTGCCGAAGGGGTTTATGGTCATGAGCCGAGCCGTTGGTTTCGGACGGCAACAATTGACCATGCTCTTTGCGGAAAAGTTCATTGTGAACCGCAAGAGCGGAAACTTGGTGCTGATTTGGGGTTATATTCGATTACGTTCAATAATGATTTGGAACATGATCGTGAAGCACTTTTGGCTTACAAGGAATTTCGGATTGAAGCGGAGAGCAAAGGGTTCCGTCATTTTCTGGAGGTATTTAGTCCGAATGTTTCCGGTTGTAACACTCCGCAAGATATTCCGGCGTTTGTCAACAATCATATTGTTCGGACATTGGCGGGAGTTACGGAGGCGGGCAGACCTATATTTTTGAAGATACCGTATTATGGTCCTAAGGCGATGGAGATGTTAGCCCGTTATGACAGTCGTCTGGTGGTGGGTATTCTTGGTGGTTCGGCGGGAACAACGCTTGATGCGTTTCAAATGCTTGCTGATGCTAAAAAATACGGAGCCAGGGTTGCTTTGTACGGGCGCAAAATCAATCATGCGGAACATCAGTTATCGTTTATCAAATATCTTCGGGCGATTGCCGACAGTCAAATGGAGCCGGTTGAGGCGGTCAAGGCGTACCACAATGATCTTCGGCAACTTGCAATTCCGCCGCGTCTTTCGCTGGAAAACGATTTACAGCGAATGGAGACGACTGACAGTTATAGTGGTCATTCTACGGTAACAAAGAAAAAAGCAAAGACCAAACCGGAAACGCCTGATTTTTCAAAAATGACGGCGGCAGAAAAAGTCCAATGGAATCTTGACCGTCTTAAGCGGGTTTTCGGCTGAACGCAATGAAACAAGGAGAAGTGTGATTAGTTAATAGTTAGTAGTGAATAGTTAATAGTGTTCGCAAAACGGAATTATTGACGTTCTCTAACTCTCCGTTCTCCAAATCTCCGTTCTCCAAATCTTATCATGCCCCGTTGGGGCATTCCCAATGTAGCGATGGGTTTTAACCCATCGGACAAACACAGGAAATACGGAATAATGATCCGATTGGGGACAAAACAACATCAATGCGTTATGATCCGATGGGTTAAAACCCATCGCTATCTTGGATAGTTGAGAGTTGATAGTGGAGAGTGTTCGCAATGCGGATTAAAAATATTTTGGTAAATAATTCCGCATTGCGAAACTATTCACTATTAACTAAAAATTAAGCGTTCACAATTGAAGAAAATTCCTCCAACGTCCCACAAATCGCCGCTTCAATTACCAATGACTCCAAAGCAATTGGGTCATTCATCTGCCGAATAGATGTCTCAATATCGTCAGGAATTGCTCCAAATCGCTTCCGCAATACCGACAATACCATATTACGCCCAAATTCAGTCTTACCGCGAGCTTCGCCGCGAGCTTCGACTTCTTCAAAAATAGTTAACATCACTGTGTCTGTCCTTTCTTTAAAAATAGGTTTTATTGCATCATTAAGTGTTTGAGGATCCAACCGCTTGCCACGTGCAGCAAAAACCTTAGAAATGAAACGAAACGTCTCTTTCGTTATAATTGCTTGTTGCTCTTCATCCTCCAACTCCATAAGAGGCAACATGGCTTCTCCAAATTCTTCTTCGGCTCCCTCCGTCATCTTCTTCAATATACCCATAGCAAACCGCGATAACGGTTCTTCACCCCGTAACTCCGACATCGGTAAACTCGATAAATCAACAATAGTATAATGAATCTCCGGCGCATAACCAATCGGCTCCCCATTTTCATCCTTCGGTAACCGATCCAAAATTTGAGGATATGGCAAAGGAAGAGGCGTCTTGTGTGCACGCAATATTATAAAATAAATAGATGATAATGTCTTTTTCCCCTCCTTGTTTTCACGCCACCAAAATGCACTGGCAAAACTGTGCAAACGAACAGGTAACGTCGCAATATTGTCGCCAATATGCTCAAAAAAAATCACCGCCTTGGCTGTTGAACCGTTCTTGAGCGGACACAAAAATACTAAATCCAATATCCGCTCATCAAATAACTCGCCAATATAATGCGTCGCCGAAAGTGAAATATTCGATAAATCTATGTTACGTACAAAATTTTGATCCCCGTAATGCACCAAAAAATCACAAAATACATACACCATACTAAATATGTTTTTGACAAAAACATCATAAATATTACCCGGACGCCGCTTCTCCGATTGAGACGATTCCGCATTAGTCTGTGAATTCTCGTGAGCCATTGTACGAAAAAATGTAAAAATAATTGTTAAATAGAAAAAAAACGTAAATAGTTTATAGTAAATACCACCCCACCTGTCAATAAGTCAATAATCCGACATTTTTATTTTGGTAAATGTCAAAAATAAATATCAAAAATAATATCAAAATACAACCTCAATGTTTCGCCTCAAAATATTACAAAAAATGCCGGCACATAAACAAATAAAGAGATATTACAGAAATCACCGATACCAAAACTATATCCAAAACAACAGTTTCAGAAAAAAAAAAGAACCAAAACCCCACTTGAAATTTCAATTCACCCGCTTAAAATAATGTCCAATTCACAAATTAATACCAAACTCCCAGAAAAAAATGAAGACGAAAAAAATTACAAAACAAAAAATAATTAAACAACCCAATAATCCACATGACCGGTTCGCCCGAAAAACATTGGGAAATCCCTCATACGCATCCGACTTCTTAAAATATTATGCCAGCCCAATTATCATCGAATTTGTCCACTTAGATAAATTAATCGCGTCTCCAACTCATTATCTGACCAATGAACTCAAAGAAATCATCTTAGATGTAGCCTTCGCCGCATGTTTACGCGATAAAAGAAACGGATCAGAAGTCCTAATGTTTTTAGAACATAAATCCAAACCAAACAGGCTTGTACCCCTTCAAATCGGAACTCATTGCTTTTTGTCTCTGTACTTCGGATGGACAACAACAGAATATTCGGAAACTTATCAACCGCCTATACCTTTGATGATTATCGTATATCACGGAAAAGATGATATCAATGAAGAAATGTTCTTTCAAGAAATCTTTCAGAATATTCCCGAAAAACTTCGACCATACGTACCACAATTCAAACTCTTCGTAATAAACCTGAAACGATTTTCCTACAACAATCTGCCCGGAAAACCGGAAACTCAAGCAATCGCCGAATCTCTCAAACGCGCAACCGATGGAACTTTCGGTAATCATTTGAGCGAAATATTAGAACACGTTAAAAAGGCAAGTTTAAACAAACAACAAACAATAGATTTAACCACCAGTATCACCCAATATTGTACCTGGACACATCATCTCACTTCAGAAGAAGTTGTCCAGTCCATCAAAAATGTTTTCAACGGAACGGAGGGTATCAAAATGGCAACAACCATTAAAAAAGGAATTTTACAAGAAGGAATCGAAATCGGTGAAGCACGAGGTAAAGTAATCGGCAAATTGCAAGCACAAGTCAACGGTATTTTAGCCATTCTGCGCAAAAGGTTTGTGCGGGTGCCTCGATACATTGTTAATTCGTTAAACCAACGAACTGATGCCGTTGCTTTGGAATCGTTATTAATTCTTGCAGCAACTTGTTCTTCATTGGACGAGTTTGTTGCTGAACTGTAATACAAAAAAGTTTCAGTCCAAGTTTCAACGGAACGGAGGGTATCAAAATGGCAACAACCATTAAAAAAGGAATTTTACAGGAAGGAATCGAAATCGGCGAAGCACGAGGCGAATTGCAAGCACGCGTTAGTGGTATTTTAGCCATTCTGCGCAAGAGGTTTGTGCGGGTGCCTCGATACATTGTTAATTCGTTAAACCAACGAACCGATGCCGTCGCTTTGAAATCGTTGTTAATTCTTGCGGCAACTTGTTCTTCGTTGGACGAGTTTGTTGCTGAACTGTAATACAAAAAAGTTTCAGCCCAAATTTCATAATTCCTTGATGATTCAGATTGAAATTCTTTGTTTATTTTAGTAACCGTCATTATAAACGGGCGAAACATTTCTTTTACAATTATTAATTTTTACTATGACATCACGTTGGATTTCGCAGCGAGCCGGAACTTTTGAAGCATCCGGTATTCGGAAAGTGTTTGATCTTGCGGCTAAACTTCAAAACCCGATCAATCTTTCAATTGGTCAACCGGATTTTGATGTGCCGGAAACCGCACGGCAAAGTATGATTGACGCAATCAATTCCGCTAAAGGCGGTTATACGCCAACTCAAGGTCTTGCGGTTTTGCGGGAAACACTTCAAAAACGAATTGACGCTCAATATGGTCATTCAGACCGTTCAGTATTTATTGCCAGCGGAACCAGCGGTGCTCTTGCACTGGCATTACTTGTTACGGTTGATTCGGGTGACGAAATTATTTTCTTTGATCCGTATTTTGTTATGTACGATGCGTTGGTGCGAATGACCGGAGGTGTGCCGGTTGCGGTGGATACGTATCCTTATTTTCAGTACGATATTCAACGTCTGGAAGACGCTATCACGCCCAAAACGAAAGTGATTATCTTAAATTCTCCGGCAAATCCGCACGGTAAAGTAGCAACACGCGAAGAAGTTAAAGCAATCGCCGAACTCGCTGACCGCCGCAATATTTTGCTCATCAGCGATGAAATTTACAGATCATTTTGCTATCAGGAATTTGCGTCTCCGGCGGAGTACAACCCGAATACGTTGGTTCTGGACGGTTTTAGTAAATCGCATGGAATGCCGGGTTGGCGGGTTGGTTACGTCCACGGTCCGAAAGAATTAATTGAGCAGATGCTCAAATTTCAGCAATACACTTTTGTTTGCTCTCCGCATGTCGGTCAAATTGGAGCCTTAGCGGCATTGGATATTGACATGACGAATCAAATTGAGAGTTACCGCAAACGCCGCGATATGCTTTACAACGCCCTTAAAGAGGACTACGAAATCAACAAACCGGAAGGAGCATTTTATATGTTTCCGAAAGTGCCGTGGGGAACTGCTACGGAGTTTGTTGAAAAAGCAATTACGGAATATTCTATGTTGATCATACCGGGTAATGTTTTCAGCCGGAAAGATACTCATTTCCGCATTTCTTATTCCGCTACAGAAACAACTCTTCAGCGGGGTATTGAAGCGTTCAAAAAACTCGCAAAACAATAAAGAAAACGTAATCCTTCACGGGTTTGGATGGAATAGGTTTGAAGCGTAGAGACGCAATGCATTGTGTCTGTCTATTTTGTAATTGTTCAAGTAACGTAAAATGATGTGTTTCCTACGCCCTGAAAGGGCAATACAAGCCAGCCCGCCGCAACGCGGCGGGTTCAGCGTTCCCCAATCAACGCCCTGAAAGGGCAGTATATGATAGTTGAGAGTGTATAGTTGATAGTGGAGAGTTTCTTAATGCGGAATTATTACCAAAACGTTTGTAACTCCGCATTGCGAAACTCTCCACTATTCACTCTCAACTATCGTATGTTGCCCTTTCAGGGCGAAATTGTTGTTGGTCATTTCAACCCTACCCGTTGGGTAGGGCTGGCTTATGTTGCCCCTTCGGGACGTAGGAAAATATTCTGGAATAGATTATGAAAATAGACTGTTACAATGTCTTGCGTCTCTACTAAAATTTTCATTATGATAACTTGTTAAACGAATCTCCGTGAACGGTTACAAAAACAAAGTGAATAGTGTCAATAGTTGACGTTTGCGTAACTATTCACTATTCACTATTCACTACTAACTATTCACTATTTCAGCCATGATTCCGGTACGGGAATTTCAACCGGTTCTGACCAACCTCTTTTCCCGAGATAACGCCAGGGACGAATCGAACCAAGTTCCCACGCCTCTTCAAAATTCAACCAACCATTGCCAATAAGCGTCTCAATCATCTTTCGTAACGACATCGCCGAACCTGCCATTAAATTTTCGTTCTTCGCCATCGACAGTCTGCCCTCCGCCGTCAAAATAACATCCCCGCCAATAGATGATTGATACCGCCCAGCCGTCATTCCGGCAAACATCGTACTGTCACTCACCAAAAAAACCTTGTTGCGTTTAACCTTAATAATCGTTTGAAAAATATCACGCGAAAGATGAAAACCATCGCCAATCAATGAAACCCAAAGCCGATCTTCCGCAAGTTGCGCCCAAATCGGATTCGGATGACGCTCCAACAACGCCGGAATACCGTTACCAAGATGTGTTGAAAGAGTTGCACCGGCGTTAGTTGCCAACGTGATTTCTTCCTGCGTTGCCATCGTATGACCAATCGCAACATAAATCCCAAGATCACAAACTTCCTCAACAAATTTTGCGGAACCTTGCCAATCCGGTGAAAAGGTCAATAACTTAATTTTGTTCTTAAAAATATTCTGCAAACGCCGTATCCGGTTAATATCAGGAGCACAAATCCATTTCACATCATGCGCTCCGCGTGCGCCGGAAAAAGACGAAATAAACGGACCTTCCAAATGAAGCCCAAGAATTTTCGCACCCGAAGAATCATTCGCCGCAAGAATTGTTCGGGCTAACGATTCTATCACCTCAAAATCATTTGTTACCAACGTCGGCAAAAATCCAACCACGCCCTCCGCATAAAGAAGCCGGCAAACCTCTTCAACCTCTTTCGTTTGAAGCGTTGGACTGTTGAAATCAATTCCGGAAAAACCATTAACCTGAAGATCAATTAAACCAGGAAGTTTCATAAATGTAATTTGTAATCGTTAATAAAATAGTTGCCGCGAAAAATAAAATAATCGTAACCGTTCACGGTATTTTTTTGTTATTTAATGATTTTGTTGATTTTTCTTCGTCCCGATAGGGACGGTATTTTCATAACCGCAGGTCTCTGACCTGCGGTAGAAAATCCACACACAACTCTGCCCCAATAGGGGCAGCACTTTTGGTGTTAAATAATGTCAATAAAATCCTGCCCTTTCAGGGCAGCAAGGACGGGCGGATTTGTAACCGCAGGTCGCTGACCTGCGGTTATGAAAGTTACGCCCTTATCAGGGCGAGTATTGGGCAACTATACATTAAAAAACATCCGCTAAATT
>JAISNF010000549.1 GCA_031276415.1 Planctomycetaceae bacterium | reverse complement strand
CAATGATACGAAAGCAAAGAATACTGTTCTCCCGATTACAACGGCTCCAGATATTAATCCAGGTGGCGGAATTGGTTATAATGCAAATGATTTCAAAAAAGAGAATTGGTAACGTTAATTGCATTTGCATTCAAGATGTAGTTGTTTCCGATTGGAAAATAAAAGGTAGGCAATGTTTTGCGGAAAAACATTGCCTACCTTTTTGAGTTTGTAGTCATTAGGTAGGCGACCGTTTGGCTCCGCGGTGTTTTTTTCAGTGGTCATTGGCAATTTCAGTGGTGATTTGTAATATTGCTTGTTTTGTAAGTCTTTACTATATTTGAGTTTACGTCAAATACGTTAGAGGGTTTTGTCTGTATTCACTTATAACACCACTTTTTTCATACCGGTTTGTAAGCGGTCAGTTTCGGACGGGAAGTATGAGTATTAGAACGCTTACCGTGAACTTGTTTCTTTTTTTCTGTGGTAAAAATGAAATTGACAGTTACGCCGGAAGTATATTACTGTGCTTATTTCGGTTCAGGTTTGAATCGTTGGTAAGCCCACGCCGCTAGCGATAGGAAAATTGCCAGCACAAATACCGCTCCAAAACGGTAAATCTCGTGAACTCCCGCCATATCAACAATTAATATTTTTGTTAATGTAACGGCGAATAACAAAATTGCCATCCAACGTAACACCGGCGAACGCCACACAAAACCAATAAAAATTAATACCCCCGCAAAAACCGACCAAAGAATTGATAAACTCATTTGCGCTTTCCACGCTTCATTTTCCGCACCTTGAAGCAACCGAACCACCTTGAAACATTCCAAAGATAAAACCAACCAAAGAAACACAACCCCGGCAAACATAATAATCTGATACACTTTTTGTTCGGTAATATCTTTCTCCTCAAGTATTGAAATCAAATAAATGCAAACAAATATTGTTGTCACCGCCAGCAAACAAAACGGAAGAGCAAACGGATTCAAAAACGGCGTCAAATAATCAGGTCGTGCCCAAATTTCCATCGGCAACACTTTCAGTAACGTTAATAAAATCAAACCAACCGTCAGAATACGAAATAGTTTAGAATGAAAAGTTCCGGCAATTATTGCTCCGATTATTGCCGATATTGTCCAAAATACAGTAAGCGATGTTGTTGCGAGGAATTGATAGTTTGGCAAATCAGTACGAATATTGAAATAATTAAAACATTCAACCGAAGATACCAACCACAACAAAACTGTTCCCAAAACACCAAATGTTAAAAAACCGATTTGTTCCCGTTGATCTTTCAAAGGACGTAACCGTATTCTCCATACAGCAACAATAATCATAATTGTTGCGGGAATTAAGACGCTTATGAAATAAGGATTGAGTAACGGAATATCAAATGGCGGACGGCGGAAGATGATGAGACTGAATATTGCCGTAACTGTTACAGCCCAAACCGCCAGCCCGAAACTGCGAAGCCAAACAGATTGCCACGCTGTTCCAATAACAATCAACATGCCGCCAAACAAACTCCAAAGTACCGGTAATGATGCTGTTGCAATAAATATTTGTATCGCCGGATCAACGGAAAACGGATTTTTGTTAAAATAAACGAAACATTCAACAGACAAAAATATCCAAAATAACATAACGCTCGATAAACCGGCGAAAAGAAATGCGTCCTGTTCGGTTTTACTTTCTGCCGGTTTGATTCGGGTCATCCAAACCGCAATAAACATAACAGTTAATACCGGTACAAGCATGGTGATGAAATACGGATTGGCAAACGCAATCGTGTAATCAGGACGCCGGAACATTTCCGCAACTATAATTTTAACCAATGCTCCGAATAATACGACAAGAGCACAACTTCGTAGAACTTTATTTTGCAACGATATTCCCAGCACAAACAGAACCAATGCGTAACAAGTCCAGAGAACGGACAATGTTCCCAACGCAACAATGGAATTTATTGTTACGTTTTTTACTTCCAACGGAACCGGCAACAGAGACGGATAATGTAAAAAGAATTGGTAACATTCGACCGATAAAACGCCCAATAATAAAAAAATTCCTGCAATGCCCAAAATACCGGCTTCGATTCTTTTGTCCGTCAACTCTTTGTTTTGCCGGTACTGGATACCAACAGCAATCAAAATTAAACTGGAAAAAATAATAACCGCACAAAAAGGATTCCAGATCGGTTCTGAAAAATTTTCCCGCGAAAAAAAGTCATACAACATCTTTATTATTATAACAGAAAATGACAATATTGAAACAGATTGCAAAGTAAAAGACTTGAATACAAAACCTATTTCCAGTAACAGTAATGCCGAAAGAATCCAGAGAAGTGTGAGCATTATTGACGCCCATGAATTGTGCGGAATATAAAGTTCAGGTCGAAACGTAAAATATTGTACCAATTCTACGGACAGAAACAAAATCATAAAACCGTAACTTCCAAGACCAATCCAGAAATTAGACGGAATATCAGATTGTTTATCATTCGCCACAAGCAAGCGATGTGTCGGAATTGTAATAATAATCGCAATAAAAATTGCCGTCAATGAAGGTAATTCGAAAAAAGAAAAAATCGGTAATCTTGTTAAAAGTGAAACAGAATGATTTGATGTTACGGGTTCAAAAATATCGTACAATAAACGGCAAACGCCAAGAATGATAAAAATGATTGCCATAACACGAAACGTTTTATTATCTTGCCGATGCCCGAAATACCAGAGTCCGGCAAATACTGTAACCCATCCAAGCGCAAGCCATGCAGCGTCAAAATGAAGTGGAATACCAATCGCAATAAATCCCAACGAAATTACTGTTGCGGCAGTTGGAGCCGCTTTCCAATAAACGGACAATTTTCGGTCAATATCAGTATTCCAGATTCTCGCAAGATGTTGCGAATAAAGTACGGTAAGCAATCCATACCACGCCGCTCCAATAAATGCCGTAACTCCAAGCCATGAACCAAATGTTAAATCGTTACGTAACAATTGCCAGATTGTTCCGAAAAAAATGATCGGCGAAATAATTGCCCGCATTGCATCGTCCCAAGTCGGTAACGCACGAATACGCGGAATCATTGCAGCAATTGTTGTATCAGCAAGATAAATGAAATAAAACATGCCGTGAAAAATTAAAACAGCGGCAAGTTTTTCCGGCGGAACCGCATTAATTGTATCATAATAACGTGAATACCAAAGCCAAAATTCAATTTGCGTACCAAAAAATGCGAGAAATCCGATTGGCGTCCGTTGTAACAAATTGACAAGAATAATCGTTCCGATATTTAGAATAATCAGATAAGTAAACAATTCAACATAACTATCCGTGTTTGTCGAAAGAAGTATCGGAACAGCAAGACCGCCAAGAATCGAAATAATACCAAGTAATGTTGACCGATAATGCCATGCGAGTAAAAATGAACCAAAAATAATAAACGACATGACAACGCCAGCCGTTGAAACAGAAATTAATTTGTAAAACGCAAATGAAGCATAACCCGCCTGAAACAAAATAATGATTCCCGCACTGGAAAGCATTGTCGAAAAGCGTTGCCAGCCGTTGTTCCAAAAATACTTTCCCGCTACAAGAAAAGCGGCTCCGAAGGCGGCAATACCAAACACTTTAAGTTCGGGACCAATCCAACCGGATTGAACCGCATGGCGAATAAATAACGCCGCTGAAACAATAAATCCCAAAACAGCAACCCAACCAAGAAGTTTACGTCCAATCCAAAGTTCAACAGATTGCCAAACAATATTACCGTCCTTTGAAGTTATTGCCGGATGTATTTTTTCCCATTCTTCCTCAGTTTGTGTTTTTTTAATTGGCGGTGTTGAGTCGGAATGAGTTGAATCGGAAGTAGATGTTGCCGTTGTTACAGATACTGGTGATGATGTTGATAATGGTTGCGGTGATATTGTTTGGTGAAACGGTTCAGGTTTATCAGGTTCTGATTTATCAGATTTAAATGTCGGCGAATCTGTTGGCGGTTCGTTTTGTGTAACAGGCTTAAACGGAATTGCTTGTGCCCATTGAAGAGCGGTTCTTAACGCCGGATCAGCGATTGTTGCCGGATCATCGTTTGGCAAAAGATTTTGTTTGGCAATTTGTTCTTTAACCTTTGATATTGCCGTCAAAACACTTTCCGATGTCTTGGTTGTTTCCGTTGTTTCGGCTGTTTCCTCCGTTTGAGATTTTTCTGTTACATGAGGCGGCGTAACCGTATTTTTCGCCGGCGAAATCAATTTTCGTTGCAACATCAATTCAAGATGTTTTTTTTGTTCCTCCAATTCACGGATTCGGGAATGCAAATAGCAACACCAAATAAAAGCAATCGGTCCCATAAAGAAAAGACCAATAAAACCAATAATAACATAAATTCCAATTAAACCGTCCATATCATTACTAATAAACTAATAAAATCCCTAAATAAGTAAGAATAACACTTTAATTTTATCGAATCGTTATCAAAATAATGTTTAAAACACTAATTCATTTTAAATGGTTTATGCCAATAATGCAACAACGTAAATCAGACGTAACTAAAAATTTCTAGTATTCACAATCCAATTGGGTAAACCTTAGCGGTTGTGGATTCTTTTTCAATCGGTCGTGTTGCTCCATACAGTACGTTTATAGCAGGGATACTTTAACAATTTTTGGAATTTTTCTAAAACTTTCTGCTCATAGAAACATTGTCTGTCGAATTTATGTTATAGACAACTGATTAAACTCCTAATTTTTAATAATACAATAATACTTTTCTCTTCACCAATAGTCAAGTAATTAGTCCATAGTTTCTCCGTCCTGTTTTTTTGTTTCAATGCGTAGGAAAATATCATTTCGCGTTGCGAAAACGATTGCAAAACAAAGATTTTAATAATACGAACATAATTACGAACATAAAAAAATTGAGACTGACTTTGTAACTTTAACTTTATAATAACTTTATAACTTTAATAAAATAAACTTCATAAAATGAAACAAACAACATTATTATCAATTATTTTCATTATCATTATTGTGTTGATGTTTAGTGCCGGTTCAAGCCTTGCACAACATCCGCGTGATTCCATGCTTCGTGATTCTTGTAACGGCGATGTTTGTAATGAAGATTCTTGTAATGAAATTGCTCCTTGTGATCCATGTTGCAGAATTTCCGATAATCCTTGTGATAATGTTGATTGTGAAAATGCTGATAATAACAACATTTTTGATATTTTCGATTGTGCGGTCAGTTGTCCGCAGTACAATCAAAAACTGTACAATAAAAAACAACGGCGAAATTCCGTTCATTTTTACGGCTGGCTTCAAGCGGGATTGTATGTCAATAATCATGGTTACAAAAATGTGTACAATACTGTTTCCCATAGTCCATTATCGCGAAATCAAGAAGCATTGTCCGGTAATTCGTACATCACCGGAACCACACAACCCGCCGATCTCATGGTCAACCAACTCTGGTTCGGCGCAGAAAAAGCCTTAAATACCAAACACGGCTGGGATTGGGGATTTCGTAGCGATTTTGCTTTCGGTACCGATACCAAATTTTCACAGTCATTCGGCGATAAATCCTTCGATTATAATTGGGGAAGCGGCGATTATTACAGTTCCTTTATTCAACTTTACGCCGAAATCGGATACAAAAATCTGAAACTCCGTGTCGGAAAATTCGCAACAATTATGACTCATGAAGCGGTTCCCGGTCCTTTATCGTTCTTTTATTCTCACACTTATTTTTGTTATAGTACGCCCTTGACTCATACCGGAGCCATTGCCGAATACAAAATCAATGACCAATGGACAATTCTCGGCGGTTGGACGGCAGGTTATCATAATAGTTTCGAAAATAGGTTTGACGATAACGGTTTTCTCGGACAGATTCGGTTTCAATCTGATCGTGATGAAACATTAATTTATTCACTCTATCTGGGAGATCACAACGGTTTATACCGCCATAATGATGCGTTGGATTACGGTCGCAATTACTGGACGGAAAATGAAATTACAATGACATTGCGTTACACAAAGCAAATCAATGAACGTTGGTTTTACATGATCGAAGGACTTTGGAGCCAAGCCAATGATGACGGCGAACAAGTTGTTCCCGATACAATAAGAAAATCCTACGGTTTTAATCAACACTTGATTTATACGATCAACAAAAAATGGTCTGTCGGAACACGTTTTGAATGGTTAAGCAGTAAAGGAACTTTTGTCGATTTGGCTCCGTTTACCGGCGGACAAGGTACCAATCTGTATGACCTCACATTAACCGCTAACTGGAACGTAACAAAAAATATCACGATTCGTCCCGAAATCCGTTATGACTGGACATTTTATCGAAACGGTTTTAAGCCCTTTGGCGGAGGAAATAATAAAAACCAACTATGCGGCGGAATGGCTGCAATCGTAATGTTTTAAGTTTTCCTAAAATAATGCCGATATAGAAACACGTTTTTCCTGTTGTCGTTTAATTGATTCAATGTAACTTTAACGCAAAACTTTGACGTAAAATTTAACTATATTAACTATATTAATTAAAATCACTAAAACATTTAGAACCGATTATGAGAAAAGTTTTTGTATTTTCACTATTTTATGTTTTATTTTTCTATTTGGGCGCAGTTTCGGCTCAAACGGAAACAAATTCCATTTATCTTGGTCAGGAAACGTGTTCTCCCTGTGAAAAAATCGGGGAAGAGGACTTGACTACTGATCCTTGTAGTGAGGTTGATTGGAGTGATTGTGATCCTTGTGCTGCTTGTGATTCCGGTGATGAGAATTCCTGTAACTTATGGGAAAAAAAGTTTAATCCGTTTAAAAATAAACGTCATCACCAATCATTTTTTGATAATATCGAAGTTTTCGGTTGGATTCAGGGCGGCGTTTACGCAAACAGTCGCGGCAATACTATTGCGCGGGTCAAAGGTTCAAATTACAACGACAGAAAAGTTACGCAATTTGTGGAAACTTCCGGTAACGGTAATTTGTTGTCGACTGTTCATTCGACGGATTTTCAGATAAATCAGGTTTGGCTTGGAGTTAAAAAAGAAGCCGATGGCAAACATGGATTTGATTGGGGTTTTGCCGTTGAAGGATTTTTTGGTACAGAAGCGTGGTTTGCTCAAAGTTGGGGCGATGCGAAATTCGATTATGGTTGGCAGGACGGCGATTATCGTACCGCTATTCCGCAACTGTACGCTCAACTCGCTTACGGTGATTTTTCCGTTAAACTCGGTAAATTTGAAACGATTCTCGGTTATGAACCGCTTCGTGCTCCGGACTTTTTCTTTTTCAGTCATTCCTACATTTTCATGATGGAACCTTATTCACATTCGGGAGTTTTTGCCGAGTACGCTCCCAATGATAAATTATCGCTTGGAGCCGGTTACGTTACCGGCACAGACAGCAGCCCTGAAAATGCTTATGATGATCATGGTTTTCTTGGAACAATTTCGTATCAATTTACGGATAAACTGAATTTTTCCTATGCCGTGATGTATAACCATAACGGTAATGGAGCCTATCGTGATTTGGGCGATGTGGATCGAAACCGTTATGGTCTTAGCGGTACGAATGCTTATCTGCATACGGTTGCGGCAAATTACGATATTTCCGATAAATTGCATTACGGTTTTCAATGGAACTATAACGATATTAAAACCAGAAACGGCGGCGATCATGTGTTTATGTACGGTATTGCGAATTACCTGACTTATCAACTCACGGATCGTTTAGGTATTGGTTTTCGTGCGGAATGGGCGAATCTCAACAATATTTTCGGTTACGGAAACGACCT
>JAISNF010000535.1 GCA_031276415.1 Planctomycetaceae bacterium | reverse complement strand
CCCCCAGAGTTTGGACTCCAACCCCCAGAGTTTGGACTTCAACCCCCAGAGTTTTGACTCCAACCCCCAGAGTTTGGACTACAACCGCCAGCGTGTAGACTGCAAACCCCAGCGATTGGTCTACAAACAACAGAGTTTAGACTCCAACCCCCAGAGTTTGGACTCCAACCCCCAGAGTTTGGACTCCAACCCCCAGAGTTTGGACTTCAACCCCTAGAGTGTGGAGTTCAAACGCCAGCGTTTCGGGTTCAAACGCCAGCGTTTCGGGTTCAAACGCCAGCGTTTCGGGTTCAATCTGCTAGGTTTCAAGTTCAATCTGCAAGGTTCTGAGTTCAATCTGCTAGGTTTCGGGGTCAATTTGTCAACGGGTATTTTTAAAAATTCAAGGTTGATTTAATTCTTAATTTTAAAAAAACTTCATTTCCACCTGATTTTTCCTAACAAAACAACCTCAGTAGCAAAAAGATTCCCCACAAAATAAACCTCATTACCTCATTATCTAAAATTTGTGTAACCGTTCACTGAAGTTTAGCGGATTTTTTTTAATGTATAGTCGCCGAATCTTCGCCCTGATAAGGGCGTAACTTTCATAACCGCAGGTCAATGACCTGCGGTTATGAAAATACCGTCCCTATCGGGACGAAGAAAAATCAACAAAATCATTAAATAATAAAAAAATACCGTGATTGGTTACAAACATTGTTTTTAAAAATTCTCTGATTTTTTTTCTTTGGGTTATTGCGTGACGGTGTATCATTGGTTATACTATGACTCTTTGTTGAGTTGTGGAAGACTCACTCTGATTTGTTCCGTTAATTTTTAGGAGAAAGATGATGATTGTAAAAAACTCGGTAAAAAATTCTGTATCACACAACCGACGGCAATTTTTGAAAAATGCCGTTACAATGTCGGTTGTAGCCGCAGTTCCGTTTTACATTCCCGGTAAAGTGCTTGGGAAAGATGGAACCGTGCCGCCTAGTGAACAAATTATTCTCGGAGCATTGGGAATCGGCGCACGCGGAGGATATGATTTCGGCGTGTTTCTGAATAATCCCGATGTCCGGTTCCTTTCCATTTGCGATGTCCGAAAAAGCCGCCGCGAATGGGTTAAACAACAAGCAGACGCAAAATATGGCAGCAATGATTGCACCATGTTTCGTAACATGTTTGAATTTTATGATGCCAATCCCCAAATGGATGCCGTTCTTATCGCAACCGGTGATCGATGGCACACAATGGCAACTATCGTTGCCGTAAAAGCAGGAAAAGATGTTTATTGCGAAAAACCATTGTCGCTGACAATTCAAGAAAGCCGCGCCGTTGAAAAAGCCGTCAACCGTTACGGCAGAGTTTTTCAAGCCGGAACACAACGCCGGAATATCGGTAACTTTCAACTCGCTGCAAAATTAGCACACGAAGGAAAACTCGGTAAACTTACCGAAGTTCACGCCAACACGCTTAGCCCCGGCACAACTCACGATTGGTTGCCCGCCCAGCCGGAACCAACACAAGATGAAGTCGATTGGGAACTTTGGCTCGGTCCTTGCCCCTGGCGTCCTTACAACGGATCGTATATTGGCGGCGGTTGGCGTGGATTTTACGATTTTCACGGCGGCGGAATCCTCGAATGGGGAACTCATACGGTTGATCTTTGCCAATGGGCAAATCAATCGGATGATACTGTTCCGGTTGAATATTGGGCAACCTATAACGATAAAGGCAAAAAAACCGCTCGTGTTGAAGCGCGTTACGCCAATGGCGTCAAACTTGTTTGCCGAAATGACGGTTGGCTTGGTCTTGGAACTTGTTCCGCCAGATATGTCGGCGAAGAAGGTTGGGTTGAAACCGGCGATTCGGGACGAATGGAAGTTTCATCGGACACTCTCCGCAAAGAATTAAAATACTTCTTCATGCCCGGAACAGCAACGGATAATCATATTCGGGAATTTTTGGATTGCGTTAAATCACGGAAAAAACCCGCTTCCAACGCCGATGTTGCCGCTAACGCCCATATCGCATCACACTGTGCCAAAATCGTTTGGGATCTCAATCCGGCTCAGTTATCCGATTCGGCAAAATCATTCACGTTGAAGTTTGATCCGGTCAAAGAAGAATTTATCGGCAACACGCCCGAAGTCGAAACCGCCAACCGCCTCCGTACCCGCGCAATGCGTTCACCGTGGCGATGTTGATTTAGTGAACAATTTATCGTGAATAGTTTCGTGAAATAGTTTTATAGTGAATAGATTGGGCAAACGTCCATTTCAGCGTTGCGATTATTCGACGTAACAATTAAATCGTCGGCATACGTCAGCAAAAAATAGGATTCACCGTAAACAATTCATTGATTCTTAAAAATTCTTAAACCATTAACCGTAAATTTTAACCATTAACTAACAATTAACTATAAACTACTAACCTAATTAACTAAATATGAAACACACTTACTCTTTATTTATTGTATTGTTTTTGGCGGTTTGTCCGGCATGGGCGCAAGACCCTAGTTGGCATCAAGTTCCGAAAGATACGTTGCTGGAAAAAGGAGCGGACGTTATTAAAATGCTCCTTTCGACAACCGACGAAAACGCAATGTTAAACATTGTGAAACAACAAGGGGCGGAAAATGATATTTTGCGTCTTAAAATGTTTGCTTACAAACGTTTGGGAATGTACGGCACGAAGGCGGCGGTTCCGGTGTTGGTTGAAAAACTTGACATTGAAAAAGAAGGCTTTTACGCACGTTATGCGTTGGAAACGATTCCCGGTGACGAGATTGATGCGGCACTTTGTGAAGCAACGAAAACGATTAAAAATCCCAACAGGCTTGCCGGAATTTTAACCTCGCTTGGAGTTCGCGGTAATCCCAAGTCGGCGGCAACCGCAAAAGGATTTTTGCAACACGCAGACCTTGATGTCCGTAAAGCCGCCGGTTACGCTTATGCCGGTACAGCCGGCGATGAAGCCGTTGAATTTTTCACACAGAAATCACTTGATCCGGCGTTGGCGGATTCCGGTTTTTTGCTCGCCGAAATTTTTGCGAACAAAGGCGAAAAAGAAAAGGCGATTAAAATTTACGATGCATTATCTGTTGCCGATATTAAGGCGTATCAAAAAGAAGCCGCTTTGTATCGCGGGATTTTGGTTCGCGGTTTGGACGGGATTGATTTGCTTGTTGCCCAATTAAATTCCGAGTCGCCTAAATTTTTTGGAGTTGGTCTCAAAGTGGGACGTGAACTTCCTGCCGGTGCTGCTGTTACGAAGGCGATGGTTGAACAACTCGGCAAACAATCGGAGCCGTTGCGGAAAGCGAAATTGGTTCGTTCTATTGGGGATCGCAAAGACAAAGAATCAAAGGCGGTTTCACTTCCTGCGATTTCGCAACTTGCTCAATCCGGTGAAGTGGTGATTCGTGTTGCGGCGATTGATTCATTGCGTAACATTGGCGATCCGTCGGTGTTACCGATTTTGATTGACGCTGCGAATCAAACGGATTTGCCGGAGATTGCCAAAGCCGCAGAAAATACGTTGCGTAATTTGCCCGGTAAAGAAATCGACGATGCGATTGTCGGTTTACTTGAAAAGGGCAATTCTGCTGCGAAAATTACGGCGATTGGTCTTGTGGAAGATCGGCGAATTATTTCGGCGTATCCGCTTTTGAAAAAGGGGTTGTCGGATTCTGATGCTGGTGTTCGTAAGGCGGCGATTGATGCTTTGGGACAAACGGCGGGAATTGAAGACTTGCCGATTCTTCTTGGCGTGCTTGATAAATCGAAGTCGGAGGAGGAGGCTCAAAAAGTGCTTGTCGTGTTGAAATCGGCGTGTACACGTTTGCCGCAGGACGCTGCTTCGTCGGAAATTCTCAAACTGTTTGCGGACAGTTCGACTGTGATGAAAATCAATCTTCTTGATTTGCTCAAAGAGATTGGCGGAGCGAAGGCGATGGAGATTGTCAACCAATATGCTTGGGGCAATGATGCGGAGTTGAAGGACAAGGCGACGGCGATTCTTGGTCAATGGCGTTCTCCGCAAGACATTAATCTTGTTGCTGCTGCGTGTTTGAAATTAGCGAAAGAGTCGAAGGAGAACAAGTTCAAGGTTCGTGGTTTGCGCGGATACATTCGTCTTGCTCGTCAGTTTAGCATGTCGGAGGAGCAGCGGTTACAGATTTGTCGGGAAGTTTATGATCTTGCGGATCGTGACGAAGACAAACGTCTTATTTTCGATGTTTTTGTGCGAAATCCGTCATTGAAGGTTTTGGATGTTACCGTGCAATATCTTAGTAATGAGAAGTTCAAGGAAAATGCATCTGAAACGGCGGTTGCTATTGGTGAAAAGTTGCAGGGCAAATCTCCGCAGATTGCTGACGCAATGAAAAAAGTGATTGAAACCACTGCCAACAACAACGTCAAAGAACGTGCCCAACGTGTTCTCGATAAACAGTAACAACAAAATTATGAAACTGTAACTGTTCACGTCAATAAAAGAACAAAGTAATTATTTCGTAACCTTGGATAATTCAGAGGTAGGCAATTTTTGGTGAAAAGATTGCCTACCTCTTGATTTTTGGTTGTAAATAAATTAAAAAAAGGCATGTTTGAAATGAAGTGGAGTATTTGTGTTGTTCTATTTCTTTGTTTTGGTACTTGAATTTTAACACTTAAATTTTTTATCGCTTAATTGTTCATGAATCTTGTTATTGGTGGTACGGGTTTTTTGGGGGGCGAAATTGTTCGGCAACTTTTAGAACGCGGCGAAAAAGTTCGCATTTTTTGCCGCCGACAACCAACAGAACCCAATCACGCCGAAATCGTTCTCGGCAATCTCACTGATCGGCAATCATTACACAACGCCTGTCATAACATCGAAACAGTCTATCATACCGCATCATTGCCCAGTATTTCGGTTCATTGGAAACCATTCTACGAAACAAATATTGTCGGAACCCAAAATGTTCTTGAAGCATGTCGTGAGAACGGTGTTCGGCGGTTGATCTACACAAGCAGTGCCAGCGTAACTTTCAACTGTCAACCTCAAGAAGGCGTCAGCGAATCAATTCCCTACCCAAAATATTGGCTGGCTCATTATCCGCACAGTAAAGCCATCGCGGAAAAAATGATTCTTGATTCCGTTTCGTCAAATCAACAAAATTCCACTACTCCGTTTTTAGCATGTGCATTGCGTCCGCATTTGATTATCGGTCATCGGGATCGGCATTTGTTTCCGCGTTTGTTTGCGCGGGCAAAACAAGGACGGTTATTTCGGGTTGGCGACGGTTTGAATTTGATTGACATTATTTTTGTGGAAAATGCGGCGTTGGCTCATCTTCAGGCGGCAAACGCCTTGACCAATTCTTCAAGTCCGGTAAACGGCAATGCCTATTACATTTCTCAGGGAAAACCGGTCAACTGTTGGAACTGGATTAACGAAATCCTAACAATCAAAGGATTGCCCAAAGTACAACGGTCAATCTCCTTGAAAACCGCATGGCAATTTGGTTGGATTTTAGAGACTTGGTACAAATTGTTCCGTCTGTCCGGCGAACCGCTGATGACCCGATTCTTAGCCGCACAACTGGCTCAAACTCATTACTTGAATATCGCAAAAGCAAAAAAAGATTTCGGATATGAACCAAAACTTTCTTACGAAGAAGGAATGGAACTCCTAAAACAAAAACTAAATGAGAATGTTAAATAAACTCTAAGTTGCCGCAATTAACTATCGGTGAATTTGTTTTGCTAAGAAAGTTCGCCCAATACGGCAATGTCTAAAAACAATGCGGTATTCTGTCCCCCGAATACCGCATTTTGTCCCCCGAATACGGCAAAGTCTTTAGACTTTACAGGGTTGTCTAAAGACTTTGTGTTCATGTTTTCAGGACTGAGGGGCAATTTTACAGAAAATATATGGGCAAGTCCAAAATCCGTGAAATTTTTTTTAGAAAAATTGACCAATAACCTCATTTCTACCTAATTTTCCTAACAAAACAACCTCAGTAGAAAAAGATACAACACAAACTAACCTCATTACCTCATTATGATTATTTTTTAATGAGGTAATGAGGTTGATTTTTTATATCTCTTGATTGCTACTGAGGTTGTTTTGTTTAGAAAATTAGGTAAAAATGAGGTTTGATACAGAGGCAGTCAATGTTTCGCCTGAAGGGTCGCCGACCTTTTAATGGCAAACTTAAATCGTAGGCAACATTTCGCCGAACAATGTTTGCGGAAAAACATCGGCGGTCTTTTGAATTTGTAATCAAGATGCCGGCGACATTTTTACGGTATTTTGTGTCCCATGCGGTCACGTTTTGTTGCCAGATAATGGGCGTTGTGTTCATTAGAAGGGCAGACTATCGGAACCTGATCAACAACTTCCAAATCAAATCCGCCATAAATAAAAGCATCCGTCTTTTTGGGATTATTCGTCAGCAAACGTATCTTTTTAAGCCCCAAGTCTTTGAGAATCTGAATACCAACACCATAATCACGCAAATCCACTTTATGACCCAACGCAAGATTAGCATCAACCGTGTCCAATCCCTGATCCTGAAGATGATATGCCTTAATTTTTTCCGCAAGACCAATTCCGCGCCCTTCCTGCGGAAGATACACAATAACCCCAACACCAGCCTCACTCACTAATTGCATTGCATAATGAAGTTGATCACCACAATCACACCGCAATGAATGAAGTAAATCGCCCGTAAAACAAGAAGAATGAAGCCGAACCAACGGAGCCTCCGTACTCAATATGTCGCCAAAAACTATCGCTATCGGCTCTTTTTCCTCGTATTTAATACTGTAAACATAAATCCTGGCATTGCCGTACTTCGTCGGTAAATCGGCATCGGTAATTCTATCCACAATTTTCTCACGACATCGCCGGTATTTAATAAGTTCCTCAATCGTAATAATTTCAAGATCAAATTGTTTGGCAATTTTGAACAAATTTTCGCGATTGGCACGATTACCGGTTTCGTCAAGAATTTCGCAAAGAACACCGCCCAACGGAAGATTTGCCAAACGAATAAGATCAATAACCGCTTCCGTATGACCGGCACGGCGGAGAACACCGCCCTCTTTCGCTTCCAACGGAAAAAGATGTCCGGGTCGGACAAAATCCGTCGGTTTACTTGTCGGATCAATAATTGCCCGAATAGTTGCCGCTTTTTCCTGAGCCGTAATACCTGTTCTATTGGTAATATGATCAACCGGCACCGTAAATGCTGTTTGAAGCGGAGCGGTGTTGTGAGTAACCATCGGCGTAAGATCAAGACGTTTACAAGTCTCCGGCAATATCGGCATACATACCTGACCTCGCCCATGAACAAGCATGAAATTAACCATTGCATCCGTAACATTTTCAGCGGCACAGACAAAATCTCCTTCATTTTCACGGTCTTCATCGTCCATAACAATGACGATTTTACCTTTCCTGATTGCCGACAACGCCGAATCGATACTCGAAAAGTCTGACATAGAATTTTAATAAATAATTACTATAGGTTTGAATATTAAGAACTTACAGTTAGAACTTAACACTAGAACAACCAATCTTTCGTTCATGATATGGCGAATCATTATAATCCTTTAAATTCAAACACACAAGAGTAGTGGATAGTTGAGAGTGGATAGTGGATAGTGGATAGTTTCGCAGTGCGGAATTATTTACCAAAATGTTTTTAATCCGTATTGCGAGACTATCCGCTATCAACATTCCGGCGGTTAAAACCGCCGGCTATCTTAGAAATGCCCCGTTGGGGCATTCCCAAGATAGCGATGGGTTTTAACCCATCGGACAAATTGGCAAATAAAATATTGTAGCCGTTTCGGTGAAACATCAACTACCTAACAATAATTCCGCTTGCGAAACTATTAACTATTAACTCAAGTTTTGTGTTCCGTATTGAAAGAGATAGAGTTATGCCGTATAATCCCTTTCGCTGTCATTTAATTGATAGTAATTTGTGTTAAGCATTTGTAATTATTCAGCCGACCGACCTTTACGGAGAAATGTCGGCTATCTTCAAATTGCCCAATGCTACTGAATAATTACCGGAATTTTTGTTGTCTCTTTTAACTAATTTAACAACCAATTCAACGAACCTTTTAATTTTATGAACACTCAAGCCAACGATTTTTTGAAGAATATTTTAACAACACCAAGTACAACCGGTTTTGAGGAACCGGTTCAGCGACTTGTTCGCGATTACGTTCAACCGTTTGCGGATTCAATTCGTACAGATGTTCACGGTAACGTTATTGCGGCACGAAATCCCGATGCTCCGCTTCGGGTAATGCTTGCGGGACATTGTGACCAAATCGGTTTGATTGTTAATTATATTGACGAACAGGGATTTTTGTATATTTTAACAGTTGGCGGATGGGACATTCAAAACTTGGTGGGGGCTCGTGTTAAAATTTGGACGGCTCAAGGTGCGGTCAACGGAGTTATTGGAAAAAAACCGATTCATCTGCAAGATGAAGAAGACCGCAAAAAAGTTCCGAAAATCAAAGACCTTTGGGTTGATATTGGGGCAAAAGACAAAGCCGAAGCGGAACAACATGTTCATATTGGAGATCCGATAACAGTTGAGTTGGAATATTATGAGATGTTCAATCATTTTATTGCTGCGCCGGCGACTGATGATAAAGCCGGTGTTTGGGTTGTGATGGAGGCGTTGCGGCGAATTGATCCGGCGAAACTAAAAGTCGGGGTGTTTGCGGTTTCGACGGTGCAGGAGGAAGTCGGTTTACGCGGTTCGCGAACAAGTGCGTTTGGAATTGACCCGCAGATTGGTATTGCGACTGACGTAACTTTTGCAACAGATTGTCCAACGGTTGAAAAGAAACAAAATGGCGATGTGAAACTTGGTGGTGGTCCTGTTTTGACGCGAGGTCCGAACATGACGACGAAACTTGTCAATGATTTGGTGGATATTGCGAAGCGGCATGAGATTCCGGTTCAGGTGGTTGCGGAGGGCAGAATTACGGGAACGGATGCCGGTTCGATTCAGGTCAATCGCAGCGGGGTTGCAACGGCGTTGATGAGTATTCCGAACCGATACATGCACACGCCGGTGGAAGTTATTTCGTTGCACGACATTGATTACGCTGCCGATCTTATGGCTCGATATTGCGAATCAATTGACCCCAATGTCTCGTATATCCCGTGAAAACATAGAACCACAAAAAAATACGTCCACAATTATCGCAGATGTTTTTTAAAATCATCTGCGATAATCAGTGTAATCTGCGGACAATTTCTTTATTTTCATGGATTTTGCGGTTAAGAAAAGAAACAATTACATCTGTATTTGCGTTAATAACGCAATCTTTTAAGAAAATAGCCCAAACTTTTAGGCAAATAACGCAAAAGTTTTTTATTAACCACAGAGAACACTAGAGAACACAGAGTGAATTTTTTTAATTGGAATCAAAATGTTGCCTACTCTTTTTTAGCAACAACTGCGACCATTCGCTTGCACTTGACCGATTATGTGTATTGATTTGGAACAGTTTTGGCAGATTACTGTAAAAACTGTTCATCAATATTTTTCGTACTTAATTTGTAATTTTACAGAATACTTCATTTTGATTTACTGATACTTTCTTTTCGATAATTAATTTAAATCTTAAAACAATTTCAGCATGTTTTTTGTGTGTGTTGACCGCTTTTATTGATTTCAGGAAAAGTGTTTTCTCGCTACTTTTAGTTTTATTATTTATTGTAATATTTCGACATTCATGCAACCATCAAGACCTGTTCGAAAATTTGACTGGGGAATTTCCCCAGTGAGAACCAATTCTCGGCGGACTGCGGAAACTGTTTTGCGATCACTCCGAAAAGTTGACCAATATGGAGTAATCACTTAACTGTTCCAATTTCTATCTAGGGAATTTCCCTAGATAGATTCAATTCACGGCGTACTGCGGCAACCGTTTTAGGAGCAACTCCGAGAAATGTTCCAATTTCTCGATCACTCAAATTCGCACCTTTCGGATGTTGCAATGCATGCTTCACTAAGTTACGTTTATTGGCATTGGTATGGCGGAGACCATGATTGGTGTTCATACGACAACTTGCCCAACGTGCCTCCTCAAGGGTTCCAAGTTCTAACTTGACCCCAATCGCCTCATTCGGATGGAGACGGCAATGCACCGCCAAACGATGGAAACCGTCCACAAGGATGTAACGATTATTAGGCTCGTCGTAATACACAAGAAGGGGCGGAAAAATGTTGCCTGCCTCCATTGCCTCGGCATAGTCTTTCACCGCATCATCATTGATCTTAACACGAACATGCGTACCAAGATCAGTGCGTATCAATTTCGGATCAATTTTTGTCAACATATTCGTCTCCTTTGGAAATTTGTTGTTGATGTTGATGTGTAACGAGAATTTCTGCAAGTTTCGGCAAATCATCAAGTTTCATAATAGCGACCCAAGGTTTTTTATTCTGTCGATGACAAACGACAGGAATTT
>JAISNF010000528.1 GCA_031276415.1 Planctomycetaceae bacterium | reverse complement strand
TTATTATTTTTTTTATTCCCACCTTTTCCTTCGGTTCGGGCGTCATACCAACGTTCAGGTTCATTGTTGTTATTCCATGTCTCCCAAAGTGTTTGTAATTCTTGTACTTTTTCTGGTTTATGCAGTGCTAAATTGTTTGTCTCGCTAATGTCCGTTTTCAGATTGTAGAGATGAGGGCGATCATCAATACTCGGTTTGACCAATTTCCAATCTCCACGCCGAACTGCATATTGCACTCCATAACGCCAGAATAAAGCATCATGCGGCGGTATATTATTTTTGTTTCTTAAAATCGGTAACAAATCCGCCCCATCCAGTTTCCATACCGGATCAACTTCAATATCAATCACCGAAAAAATTGTTCGGGCAATATCCAAGTTGATGACGGGATGATCAAAAACTTGTCCTCCTTGAATTTGACCTTTAGCATAAATTAAAAACGGTACACGAATTCCACCTTCCCAGAGAAACCATTTTGTTCCCCGTAACACGCCGTTGTCAAGATAATTTCCTTTAGCTCCGCCGTTATCTCCTAAAAAGAACACGAAGGTGTTTTCCTCAACGCCGTTTTCACGAAGCGCAGCCATGACACGTCCAACAACAGCATCCGTCTCCGCAATATCTGCAAGATATTTACGTACTGAAATGGGAAGATTTTGATCCTGGGCGTCAATGTAAGGTTTGGCACCAACCGACGGACCATGAACATGCGTAAAAGGAAGGAAAAGAAAAAACGGTTTCGATTTATTTCGTGCAATAAACGAAACAGATTCCTGACAATAGGTTTCCATTGGATTCTCAGGAAGCGGAACCGCATTTTGTCCCCGATAAAAAATATCTTCTCCTCGTTTTTTTTGTGCAGCAATTTTTTTGTGCGAAATTCCCGAACCAAGAACACCGACAAATTCATCAAAACCATGTGAGGTCGGAAGATATTGTGGCTCATCTCCTAAGTGCCATTTTCCGAAAAGAGCTGTGGCATAACCGTATGCTTTTAACCGTGTGGCAATTGTTTTTTGTGCGGAATCGAGCGCACGAGGTCCTTTGTCGGTCGGCAATGGTTTACCAACAGCGTTTGAATCAAGTCCGAAACGTTGTGGATAACGTCCCGTTAATAAACCGGCACGGCTTGGAGTACAAACACAACCAGTTGAATAACCATTGGTAAATCGAACTCCTTCATTCGCAAGATGATCGATATTTGGTGTTTTAATCCGTGTCGAACCTTGAAATCCAAAGTCGGCGTAACCGGGATCATCCACAAGGAAAATGATAATATTTGTTTTTGTATCGGTAATATCCGCAACGACATTTAACGGCACAAAAAAAGTTAAAATCAGAATTGTCAAAAAACATTTGAATAGGTACATAAAATAATCAATAATAAAATATTATTTCAAAAACATTTTCCGCAAATTATTTGTATTTAATTATTATTTATTCGTTTTCTCTTGTCGTTTAGTGGTTTGGTGTTCGTAGGCTTCGAGTTCGGTTACGTTGCCGTGATCACCTTGTTGTTTCATCCATTGGGCAAGTTCTGTTTTTAATTTTGACAAAATCTCTTTATTTTCCTGATATTTCGCAACATTTTTCAATTCATACGGATCTTTATCAAGATTGTACAGTTCCCATTCCGGACGCTTAACGTAACGCTCTGCCTGTTCTTTTGCGAAAGAATCGCCAGTCTTTCCTTTTTGAACCCACGATTTATAAACAAGATTTTTTGTCGCCGCGTTATAAAATTCTTTATCGTAATGAATATTATTGATCAATTTCCAATGTCCGTTTGTTACAGCGCGTGAGGCGTAGGCGGGTGGTCCTTGATTAATTCCGCGAGCGGTGTGTTGCGCAAAAGCGTATTCGCGTAACTTATTTTTTTTACCCAGCAGAACATCGGCAAAACTCTGACCGTCAAATCCTTCATTACCCAAAGTGTCTGCACGTCCGGTTTTCAACGAACCCGGATTACCGCCGGCTAATTCAATCAATGTTGGAACAACATCGACGTACTGAATAATTGCGGCATTTTCTGTACCGGATTTGATTTTACCTGACCAATGCGCAATTGCCGCAACTCGTATTCCGCCATCATACAATGTCCATTTACCGAGCGGTAAATCGTTGCCTTGTTCGCTGAAGAAAAAAAGAAGCGTATCATCTGCGTGTCCTGTTTTTTCAAGTAGTTGAACAACCTGACCGACCTGCCAATCAAGATAAGTAATCTCCGCATAATATTTCGCCAACTCTGCCCGTGTTTCCGGTGTGTCCACCAAATAAGGCGGTAATTCAATAGACTGCGGATTATACGCGGCGGCGTTCCCTTTATTGTGTGGGCTGTGCGGTTCATGCGATGCTACGTATAACAAAAATGGCTGTTCGCCGGATTCTTTAATAAAGTTCTCTATTTTTTGTAACTCATTTGGCTTTTCGTTATCATTTTGTTCTATTGTTTTGAAAAACGTATCAAACGGATAATTTGCTGCCGGTGCAAAATGTGTTTTACCGATACACGCGGTTCGATAGCCAAACGGTTTGAGATAAGTTGGAAGTGATTTAACGTCGGAATAAACTTGGGCGTGGTTCGGATAAGCCCCGTTACGAACCGGATACAATCCCGTCAACAACGCTTGGCGTAACGGCGAACAAACCGCCGCCGGTGAATAAAACCGAGTAAACCGGACTCCTTCACCCGCCAGCCGATCAAGATTCGGTGTTCTCACATTCGGACTGCCGTTGAAACCGTAATCCAAATATGTTGAATCATCGCCAATAATTATAACAAAATTCGGAATCCGTTTTTCGGGTTCCTTATTAGGTAAATTATCTGCAACACTAATAACATTCGCTAAAAACACCATCATAAAAAATATGGCGACTACTATTGTTAAACGTTTCATTGTTTTTCGTTTTTGTAAATTTGTTTTTGTAAAAATTATTAAATTTTGATCAATACATTGAAATCACCCTAAACATCGCGCAGTTTAAAATTTCGGGTTTAGTTTTATTCAATACGGAAACAGCAGACGTTATATGATTTTCGTATCGTTCTGTAATATCTTCAACTTTTTCGGGAAACCGTACGGCGTAGCGGGTTCAAAATTACAACCGATAAAAATAAACAACACAATAAACATGAAACGAACACGATATAACCTATGCAAAAATCACGCCAAACAAAATTTCAACTAAATTCTTTCTACAATTTCCCTATATTCACAAATTTCACAGCCAATCCGTTAAATATCACGGCTTAGACTATCATATTTCACGGGCAACCCGTTAAATATGACGGAATCCGATTGGGTTTTATATGTAACTAATTACCAAAAAACAACGGATTTCCGTAATTAATTCGTAATATTTCAGTCGAATTTGCCAAAACACATCGTTCTTGTTTCAATAAACCTTGTTTCAAACAAAACAACCTCAGTAGCAATAAATCTCACCAAGTACTAACCTTAATTATACTCCTCTTACTTTAAAATTTGTCTTGACTGATATTTTGTACTCTAAATTACCTTGTTCGTTAGCGTGATTACTCCAATCGTAACCGAAACCGCGTTCCGTTATTCCCGTTCCGCTAATATGCCAGTTCTTGTCCTCATCATTCCAATTGTACGATAAATCCGTATCCGAAGAACTATGCGACCACGAACTGCCCATTGGGAAAACACGTTGAAAAATCCCTAAAACCATTGATTTTCTATCCTTACTTCAATATTATTTGGACAAACTCGCTGTTACTTCTTTTGTTGTTCGGTGTCATTTTTTTCTGTTCCTTGGTTATTCCGGCGATTTAATTCTTCCATAAAAGGATCAATAAAAGAGTTATTGCGTTCATTTGTTATATGTTTTTCGACATTATGATCATTTATATTTTGACTAGGGATAATAGCAGGATATTGGTTTATCTTAATTCCATACTTTTGAGCAAACGTTGCATCTAACTCAAAATAAAAATTAAAAGGTAATTGATAATTGATTTTGGCAACTTCTCCCTCAATAATTATCTCATAACCATTTTCAGATTTCCTATGATATGTCTCATTGGATACAATCAATTTATATAGACCTTCAGGAGAAGAAAAATAACATATTAAAGAATCTATAGAATCTTCAAACAAGATATTTTCACATGGTTTACATAATTTAGAAAAAGATTCAAATTCCTTATGTGCAAGGCTATGATGACCAAGACCAATATGAGCTATAATTTGTCCCAATTGGCAACTATGGACAATAATA
>JAISNF010000522.1 GCA_031276415.1 Planctomycetaceae bacterium | reverse complement strand
ATAATTTATGCGTAATTTATTTTTCGCATTGTTGATGTTTTGTTGTTTTGGCAATTTGTTGTCGGCTTATGACAATGGCGTTGTGCCGGTCAACACGCCCGAATCCGCAAGACGGATGATTGTTGACTTGCTCGAAACTCACGGAGAAAAATATCCAAAAGGTCAAGAGTTTCTGAAACGTCTTGACGAACTTGACAAAAATCCAAACCCGCCGGCTCTTGAATTATTGATCCGCGAAGCCGCTCTCGCTAACCCTGTTCTCGATTTTGACAAAATCCTTTGCGTGCGCCGGAAACCACATCAAAAACATCACGGGCAAATCGGTTTTACCGCCCTGAACGCCTACACCGAAGATACCATTCCTCGCAACGGTTGGGACAACGAAATAATGATTTTGAGTAACCTTCGCAACGAACCAAAACTCACTCCCGTTTATAAACACCCAAACAACTCCATCATGCGCGATCTCGATTTATATTTCAACGCCCAAAAATTCCTGTTTGCCGCCGCTAACGATAAAGGGAATTGGGCAGTGTTTGAAATCGGACTTGACGGGAACGGCTTGCGTGAATTAACACCAAATAATCAAACAGATATACAATGGTTCGATCCTTGTTATCTCGCAGAAGAAAACGCTATTTTAAGTTTCTCCACCGCCGGAATACAAGGTGTTCCTTGTGTTGCCGGTTCACAAAAAGTTGCAACATTGTACCGTATTGATACAAACATCAATACAAACCAAAATCGAGTCCATCAACTCACTTTTGAACAAGACAGCGGTTGGCATCCGCGACTTTTGAATGACGGTCGTGTCATGTATTTGCGCTGGCAATACACCGAAACACCGCATTATTTTGACCGTATGCTCTTCACCATGTCGCCCGATGGTCGCCAGCAGAAAGCGCTTTGGGGAAGCGGCGCATTTTTTCCAACCGCTTACAAACATGCTCGTCCGGTGTTGACGCACCCAAGTATGATACTTGGAGTTGTGAGCGGGCATCATTCGCTGCCGGAAGCCGGACGACTCATGCTGGTTGACCCCAATCTCGGAACACATTACCCGTTCCGCCACGATCCCAAAACAAAAGAATGGGGCAAACCCGGAACTCATAGCGATATTTATCCGCGTGTTTATCCGAAAGAAGTTACCGGTTGCGTCCAGGAAATTCCGGGTTGGGGGCGTGATGTTATCGGTAATGTTTACGATAATCAGGGCGGCGATTGCAAATACACGTTTGCGTTTCCGTATCCGCTCAACGAAAAATATTTCTTGACAAGCATGTGGCTTGACCACAAAGGAACTTGGGGAATTTGGCTTGTTGATGTGTTCGATAATATGGTCAAACTTTACGATTTACCGGATGCGGGATTGTTTGAACCGACGCCGCTGATTCCGCGAACAAGACCGCCGGTCATTCCCGATGTAACAGTACCGGACGCAAAAGAAGGAACAATGTTTATTACGGATATTTATCACGGTCGCGGGTTGCCCAATATTCCGCGTGGTAAGGCAAAAGCGTTGCGGATATTCTCGTATCATTTTGCGTATTGGGGAACCGGTAATTACACGGCGATTGGCGAATATTCCGGTTATGATATTAAGCGGATTATTGGAACAGTTCCGATTGAAGAAGACGGTTCCGCTTGTTTCAAAGTTCCCGCAAACACGCCAATCGCCATGCAAGTTCTTGACGAAGACGGAGCGGCTCTTCAAATTATGCAAAGTTGGACAATCGCCATGCCGGGTGAAAATGTTTCGTGTACCGGTTGTCATGAGCGCACCAACGAAGTGACACCGGCAAAATCAACAATAGCGTCACGGAAACCGCCGCGTGAAATTACGGAATGGTACGGCAAACCGCGACCTTTTGCGTTTCAAACCGAAGTCCAACCGGTGTTGGATCAATATTGTGTCGGTTGCCATAACGATGCCAATAAAAAAGAAACAGGGATTTTGTCCTTCATTCCAAACGGCGCAGGTAATTGGCAAAACGATCAGTCTTATCAATCGCTTCATCCTTTTGTGCGGCGACCGGGTACAGAAAATGATATTGCGACCAAAAAACCGATGGATTTTCACGTCAGCACAAGCGAGTTGATCCAACGTTTGCGGCGCGGGCATTACGGCGTCAATCTTGACCGCGAAGCGTGGGAACGGCTTTATACGTGGATTGATTTGAACGCTCCCTATCGCGGAAGTTGGGATTCGCCAAAGAATGAAACATTACGGCTGGAATTACAGAAATTGTATGCGGGAATCGACGATAACCCCGAAGATGAATTTCGTAGTAGTTTACAAAATAAAAAACAAATTCCGCCGCCCGAAATTGTTCCGCCGCAAAAAATCAAAGAACTGCTCAAACATAACGACGACGGCTCAAGATTTTTTCACGCTTCAATCGGAGTGTTGCCCAAAGTTGTTGGCGACAATGTGAAAGCAGCAGGTTTTCCTTTCAAATACGCCGAAGCAAAAAAACGGCAAGATGCGAATCCTGTTGTTGAAATTGCCGGTTTGCGTTTTGTTAAAATTCCGGCTGGCGAATTTGTGATGGGTTCGATTGACGGATTCAACGATGAACGCCCGCGAACAACTGTAAAAATTGAGAAGCCGTTCCTGATTTGCGAGGCGGAAATCACAAACGGGCAATATGCGTTGTTTGATTCTGAACATGACACGGGTTATGAAGGCGAATACGGTTTTGATCATATTTCGCCGGGTTATATTGCGAATCATCCCGATCAACCGGTTGCGCGTGTGAATTGGCAGGAGGCGATGGCGTTTTGCGAATGGTTTTCTCAAAAGACCGGTAAAAAAGTTACGTTGCCGACGGAGGCTCAATGGGAATGGGCAGCGCGTGCGGGAACTGATCAAGCGTTTTATTTTGGGCATCGATTTGCGGATTTCTCGTATGATGCGAATCTTGCGGATGCGGGGTTGCGGAAAACGTATCAAGATCATGAAGGTTGGGAGTGGGACGGTGTTGACCGGCGGCGTCCTGAGAATTTTATCGTGCAAGCGGGTAGTTCATTGATTAAACATCGCCGATATTTTCCGTCCGGTTATCCATTCCCGTTGCGAGATGATCGGTTTTGGGACAAATGGTTTACGGTGGACTACGTCAAACAATACGAACCAAACCCATGGGGACTTTACGATGTTATCGGCAATGTCTGGGAATGGACAAGAACAAACTATGAACCTTATCCTTACAACGAAAACGATGGACGAAACAACAACGACTTAACAAAGAAAAAAGTTGTTCGCGGCGGTTCTCATTGTGATCGTCCCAAAGTCATTGGTTCTGCGGTTCGGGTTCCTTACGAAACCTACCAAAAAGTTCACAACGTCGGCTTCAGACCAATTATCGAAGAATAATTACACTATAACCGGAATAGAGCGTCTATTTTGATTGCTCAAAATTGCCCCATTGAGGTATTTCCAATGTAGCCGGCGGTTTTAACCGCCGGAAAAATTTTAAAGTCTCACGGAATAAATGATTCGGGAACAATCTCATACCAAAGAGTTTTTGTTTCGGGAGTAAGTTTAATCAGTACCGTTTTACCGGAATTGATAATATTATTCTTACTGATTTGTTCTTTTCGTTGTCCGGCTGGATTTAATGCAAAACAGTGTACCGTTTTACCGTTTGCAGGAAATTCCAACGTCAACGGAATACCTTCACAAAGAATCGGAGCATTGCCCCAATTATTGCGAACCGTCATACGCTCAGGATTGGTGTCATCGTATCGTTCAAATTTCATTCCGGTATTTTCCATGAAACCGGTTGCCGCAACAAGAATTTGGTTCGGGGAAACTTCCGTCAATGAAACAGTTGCCCAGTCGAGGCGTGTTTTGCCAAACGATAATTCTATATCGCCGATTTTGAATTTCCTGTTTCGGATAAATCCCGAAAAGATTTTCGTTTTCGGTGTATTGAGTGTGAAATATCCGGCGTCTTTTTCTTCAAGGTTCCATGTTAATTCTCCGGTGTCGCTGACAAACACTTTTTGATCTTGGGGAATTACCGGAATATTTTGCGGATTAGTTCCATTCTTGCCGCTCAAATCAAGAGCCGTTCCGTGTAACAATGTTAAACGGTAATCCAATCCGATTGATTTGAAATCAACTTGTCGGGGTGAACGGTTTTTGATAAAAGTATCAAGTTCTGTTTTTTGATCCAATGAGCCGAGAATGGTTTTTCCGGCTCTTGCAACATCACCACGCAAAATTATTGCAGCGCAAGCCGGAGCGTGAACTAGTTGTCCGGCGTGTGCGATCATATCGAAATAACCGGTAAATTTTTCCGGTTCAATATTGGGTTCGTGAGCGTAAGTGTATTGAAAGATACCGTTCCAGCCTTGAAATTGAGCAAACGCACAGATCATCGGCAAACCTTCTGCACTAAACTGATTCGGAACCGGATGATTATATTCGCTAACCGTATGCGGTTTGCCGGCAATCCGGCGTGTTCCAAGCCGCGTGAAAATATCCTTGTCCGCAAAATTAACCAACGCCCGATTGAGAATATACCAATCCTTGCTATCCCATTGTTTAATAAGCCACGCCGGATGATTCCAATAAGCGTGATCGTCACAATAATCCAACGCCGCCTGAACATGTTTGGAACCATAATAAAGTTGTGTACCGGAAATCGGTGATTTCACTTTGAGTTCCGATTTAAGATATTGCGACATCGGAAGCCAGTAATTCCATTCAATATCAACAAGGAATTGCCAGAAATCGCGGCGGTATTCTTCGGAAAGAAATATTTCTCTCTGTTTTAAGATCGGAACATTGCCTTTTTCCAAAGTGCAATCCGCATCAATACCGAAATTACCGCCGGTTCGAAGTGTTACGCCGGCAATTTCAACAGTTCCGGGTTTTAATCCCGTAAAAGTAAAGCGAGCCTTTTCGTAATCCTGAGTTCCGAAAAAGTGATATTGAAACGTTTTCCATTCCGGCGTTACTGAAATTGAAGCGGACATTCCGAGATTTTCCCACGGTGCAACATCCATCGCAACATAAGGACGTAACGAAATCGGTTTATCGCTGCGAATACGAAACGATAATGTGTAAGGTTTATTCTTTTCGATTTTGAACTTCCGAACCATCAATTGCGGTGTCCAACTGACTTTGCCTTCACGGTGAACAACAACCCGAACCAATTTTTCGTCCGGTACAACAGAACATTCGGCTTGTTCTTTATCATCACACTGAAAATACCAACCTTTGCTGCCGTCAAATGTCAACGGTTTACTAAAATCGCCGCCGTGAATTATTTCATCACCAAGCGGTTCGTTGACGCAATTCCATGTTTGGAGCATTTCTTTGGTTGTTTGATATTTTTTGCGGAGCCAATCATTCCATTGCTTTTGAAATTCCGCTCCGTAAGGATTGGGCAATTCGTCAAGATTACCGCTTGCCCATTCGATAACAACAGAATTTTCGTTGTTGATTTCAACCATCGCAACTGCCGGTTCATTGTTGTACGCCAAACCGGTGTAGGGATTAACGTGGGTCAACAGATCTTTGGCGTATTCTTTTTGTAATTCAATCATTTGCGGTTCGAAATTGTCGAGACCTTTATCATATTTGGGACGTTTATCTTTATGCGGAAAACCGTCACGGTCATCAAGCCAACGTCCGACATGCAAATTAATATTGACGTAGATTCCGCGTTTTTTCAGTGCGGCGATCAGATAATCCAATTTATCGAGCATAACCGGATCGATTTTGCGTTGTGATTTCGGCTTATCGCCCCAGATTGCCCATGAATCCATGTGGTGCAGGCGAACACAGTTGAAACCAAATTGAGCCAAACGATCCGCAAGTTTTTCGGCGGTGTCTTTTTCCGGAAAATTAGCACGACCGGAAAGGTTGGTTGCCCAGAAGCGGATTTCTCCGTTGTCAGTGACGAACTTATCGCCTTGTACCCGAACAAACCCGTATTTACCAGCCGGAGCATCCAATAACGAAGACATATTGATACCATCTTTCGGCGTATCAAATGAAATCGCAAACGGAAACAATTCATTGTCGGCAACCGCAACAACAGCCGCCGAAACAAAATACAACATGAAAGTACAAACAAACAGTGTTAAACAAATTGATTTTTTCATAATATTTTCGCGGGTTAAAGGTAAAAATGATCAAAGAGTTAAATGGTAACATATTCCCGAATAAATACAATCAATCGTAAATGCGTCCGCAGATTGTTTTAAAATGTGTCCGCAGATGACGCAGATAATCGCAGATGATTTTTTGTTTTATATTTAAAAATCATCTGCGATTTATCGGCGTCATCTGTGAACAATTAGCCGTGAAATATCACAGACCCGTGATATTTCACGGGGAAGCCGTTAAATATCACGGCGTTGAGAAAAAGAAACATCACTCAAATTGAGAAGAATAAATGCAATATCCTGTAAAATATACGGGAAATATAGCGTTAAATAATTTTTTAACAAATTGGTATGGTAATTGTATCTAAGGTATTTCGGTTGCTTCGACTTTTGGGGAAGGGTTGGCGTGGTTTGGGGTTAAATGATTTCCACGTCAACTCTTTGTTTTTGTTTTTTTAATTGCCTGATTTTGGAAATCGTTTTTCCGAAAATTTTTTTGATTCCCCTGCCTTGACAAAGCCGATGAAATAAAATATCATAAAACATACTAATTCCATAGGCTTTTAGGTTTTTTACTTTCCCATTTCAACTCAAAGGAGTTTACAATGACAAAAATTGCGAAACAGATTACAGAACTAATTGGTGGTACACCATTGCTGGAACTTACCAATTATGAAAAAAAGAACGGATTGAATGCGACAATTATCGCAAAACTTGAATATTTCAATCCTGCCGGAAGCGTCAAAGATCGTATTGCTGTGGCAATGATCGACGATGCGGAAAAAAAAGGTGTTATCAAACCCGGAACAACTCTTATTGAACCGACCAGCGGTAATACCGGAATTGGTTTAGCAGCGGTTGCGGCGGCACGCGGTTACAAACTCATTCTCACTATGCCCGAAACAATGAGTATCGAACGGCGAAATCTGCTCAAAGCATACGGCGCCGAACTCGTTCTCACCGAAGGCGCAAAAGGAATGAAAGGCGCAATCGCTAAAACCGAAGAGTTGCTCAAAACAATACCGGGAAGTTTTTCACCCGCTCAGTTCGATAATCCGGCAAACCCGGAAATCCACAAAAAAACAACCGGACCCGAAATCTGGAAAGATACCGACGGCAAAATCGATTATTTTGTTTCGGGAATCGGTACCGGCGGAACAATTACCGGAGCCGGCGAATTTCTCAAATCCAAAAATCCGAAACTCAAAATTATCGCCGTTGAACCTTCTGCATCGCCGGTTTTGTCCAAAGGAACTCCCGGTCCACACAAGATTCAGGGAATTGGAGCCGGTTTTGTACCGAAAATTCTGAACACTTCCATTTACGATGAAATTATTACCGTCGAAAATGAAGCGGCGTTCGCAACCGGTAAATCTGTTGCGTTGACGGATGGTTTGCTCATCGGTATTTCGTCTGGTGCCGCATTGTGGGCAGCAACAGAAGTTGCGAAAAGATCAGCGGCAAAAGGAAAAAATATTGTTGTTATTTTGCCCGATACCGGTGAACGTTATCTCTCCACCGCATTGTTTGCAGATTAACCTTAACAAATACAAATTAGTAATCGTGCGTTAATAAATTGCTATCAACTTGATCGAATTTATCGTAAACTTCTTTGTTAAAAATAAATTTATTGTACTTTATTTGCGCACGAAATTTTAAAACATTAAACCCCAAGGAGAATTTTTATGACGAAAAAATATCATCTTGAAACGCTTGCTATTCATGCGGGTCAGGAAATTGAACCAACTACTTTAGCCAGAGCGGTTCCGGTTTACCGGACAACTGCGTATAATTTCAAAAATTCGGAACACGGAGCCAATTTATTTGCTTTAAAAGAACTGGGCAATATCTATTCGCGGCTCATGAATCCGACAAACGATGTTCTTGAAAAACGTCTTGCTGAACTTGACGGCGGAGCGGCGGGATTGACATTATCGAGCGGAACGGCGGCGGTCTATTTTACGATCACCAATATTTTGAAACAAGGCGATGAATTTGTAACAGCGTCGAATTTATACGGCGGAACATTTACGCAATTCGATGCGATTTTGCCCAATCAGGGAATTACGGCGCGTTTTACGCCGGTCAATGATTTCAAAGCGGTTGAAGCGGCAATCAACAATAAAACCCGTGCAATTTTTATTGAAACAATCGGCAATCCGGTACTTGATGTTGCGGATATTGAAGGTTACGCTAAAATTGCTCAAAAACATGAATTACCGCTTATTGTTGATTCTACTTTTACGCCGCCGACACTTTTGCGACCGATTGAGTACGGAGCGAATATTGTTATTCATTCTTTATCGAAATGGATTGGCGGTCATGGAACAGGTATTGGCGGAATCGTGATTGACGACGGCAAATTCAACTGGAAGAATCCGAAATTTGCATTGTTCAACGAGCCTGATCGTGGTTATCATGGTTTACGTTTTGGGCATGATCTTGGTCCTTTATCGCCGTTGGCGTTTATTTTGCGTCTTCGGACGGTTGGTTTGCGGAATCAGGGACCGACGTTGGCGCCGGATGCGGCGTGGATATTCCTGCAAGGCGTGGAATCGTTACCGCTTCGTGCTGCGCGGCACAGTGAAAACGCTTTGAAAGTTGCCGAATATTTGAAAAAACATCCCAAAGTTTCATGGGTTCGTTATCCGGGTCTTAAAGATGATCCTTCCTATGATTTAGCGAAAAAATATTTACCGAATGGTGCGGGTGGAATGGTTGTATTTGGTCTTAAAGCCGGAAAGGATGCCGGAATCAAATTAGTGGACAATATCAAATTATTTAGTTTGCTTGCCAATGTTGGTGATGCGAAAAGTTTGATTATTCACTCGGCAAGTACGACCCATTCGCAATTAAGTGAGGAAGATCAAAAGAAAGCGGGTCTCAATCCTGATTTGATTCGTCTTTCGATTGGTCTGGAACACATTGACGACATCATCGGTGCCCTTGATGACGCCTTGAAAGCCGTTAAATAAACAATTCCGTACCGAATACCATTAAGGTATTCGGTATTCATTATGTTTGGTAACAAACTCAACCTATCTGCATAAATTAGGCATTTCGTTTTTTTCCCTGTAAGAGAACATATATTTATAAAATAAAGGATTTTTATTTATATTCACCTCTTTTATGGTGTCGAATATAAAAACTCTTAGGGAACTTCTAAAAAACTTGTTTTTAAAAATTCGTGTCCTTAAAAATAAGGACTTGTAAATATTTTTTTGTCTAAAAAGTAAGTTTTTAGAAGTTACCCTTAGTTATAAATATTGCTCTCTAACAGGGATAATATTGATTATTTTGCAAAATTTTGCCGAATATTTATGAATCCGTGAGAAAAAAGAAAATATTCCCCCTATTGACACTAACGGAAGTTATGATATGCTTTGAAACTTAATTCGACCACAATGCGTTATTTCTTGCCGCTTTGTTTTGCAGCAAACGTGTTGGTGGTTATTCAAAAACCTTTGTAAAAAC
>JAISNF010000551.1 GCA_031276415.1 Planctomycetaceae bacterium | reverse complement strand
CGTAGGTTGCGCTTCGCTACACCTACGGTTATGCATAATCCCGTCCCTGCGGGACTTAGGAAATATTACGGAATTTTAACTAAATCAAGACATTACTCAATAAATACAAATTTTTTCTTCTCTCTGCTCTCTGTGTTCTCTGTGGTTAATTCCTTTGTGGTTAATAAAAATAAATTTCTTTGTAAAATTCGCAGATTGTGTAAATTGCGCATATCAACACAAATTCCCAAATAAAAAAATTGCTCTGGAATTGTTTTTATAAAATTGTCATAATCCTATTCGTTTTTCGGAACACGGAATTTTATCACGCTGCTGCTAACGCAACTGACGAAAATGGTAAAAACAGACCGAATACATCATTGGTTTGGCGTATTTGTTTTGATTGTGGTTTATTTTGTAACAACAGCAACAAATCCTATTTGGTATGCTGCCGCTCAGGATATCGACCCGCAACAAATTACTATCGATGTCCGTTTTCGCAATGGTCATGAAATTTTTCCGCCGCAAACTCCCGTCATTTTAGATGTTTTGCCTAAATTTTCATCGGTTCCTGAAAATTTGAAAAACGAAGCGTGGCTGGTGTTAAATGTCGCCGTTACTAAAAAAAGTCAGCCCGAAAACGCCGCCCAATCTCTCATTACCGAATTGGAAATTCAAATTCCTGTTGCCGCCAATAGTCCTTGGTTTCCCGTTTCATTTCTTACTCCGCCCAATGAAGGAATTTACGAAATTACGATTTCTTTGCAGCGTAAAAATGAGCGTTCCGCCAATCAATCGGGTTATTCGATTTTGAATTTTCCCGCCAATCCGTTGCAACGGCGTTCACCGAAAATTATTGCCGAAACGGTTGTTCAATGTGTTGTTCTTCAGCAAACTCCGTTTCCGCGTTTGGTTGGTCGTTTGGATTCCCTGAAAAAGGAACTCATCGAAACAGTCGATACGACAAATCCTGCTTGGTGGAAAAAACGCCTTTATATTCCCAATTTTCCTAAAATCGCCAATTTACCGAATCAAATTGTTAATTTATCAACTCCCAAAATTCCTGAATTTCCGCGATTAACCGGTTTTCGTGAACGTTCCAAAACAACGACTACACCCGAACAAACAAACACGTTATCCGAAAAATCAGAGAAAAAACCAATTAGTTCCACTGAAAAATTATTGGACGAATTGTACCGCCAATGGAAAACCGGCGTTTCCGGTCGATTGGGAAGCGGGCATCTTTTGGAAAATACGACAAATACTGCCCAAGTTACCCAATCCGCACAAACTCCGCATTTTTCAGTGTTGACCGCAGTTTCCACGCCGAACACTTCCGAATCGGTTCAGGAAGCGTGGGAAGCGTTACCGTTACCGATAAAGGAAATCGGCAAACCGCATCTTGTGGAATTGGATTATCCGTCAGGAATTTCACAAACGCTTGGTATTGGTGTTGTCGAACTGCTGAATGACGGTGATAAAGTTGTTCCTGTTTTGACAACAGATGCCGGAATTTGTGTTACGGAGGAAATCGTTACGGATCAGGTTGCCGGTCAGGTTGCAACACACAAAGTTCTTTTTTGGCCTAAAACAAAACAACCGATGTTGCTTTTGGTTAATCGCGACCACCAACGCGAAGCACAATTTGGTGATGTTCGGCTTTACCGGATTGATTCGGATCAGAAAATCGAGAAAACCAATTCTCCTTCAACGCATTCGATGTTGTTACAAGAAGAACCGCCGACGTTGATTCCCAAACCGTTTGACGGATTACCGCAACGGTTTGTTATTGGTTATCTTCACCGTGCGGATTTTTTGAACAATTTAAGTTCTTCCGCTGAATTTCAACCTGACGAAGTTTCTGTAACAGACTGGCAGATTTTGTACGATAGTTCCGTCCGCATGATTGATTCGTTGCGTCAATGCGGTTACGACGGCGCAATGATCAACGCCGTTTCAAACGAATCCATGCTTTATCCGTCTGAAAAACTTGGAACAATGACGGTTAAAGATTCTCTGGAGTTGTTGTTTCAATTTTTTGATCGGGAACAGTTGATTTTGATTCCGAGTCTTGATTTTAATTTTCCGATTCCTGAAATTGAAATGTTGTTACGGTCGAATCCTGTTTTGGCAAACGAATTGCTTTGGTCAGATCAAAACGGCGTACCGCGATATAATTTGTTACACCCGCTTGTCCGAAAAGCGATGCTGGATATTATTCATGAATTAGTTGAACGATATTCCGGTCATGCGTCATTCGGCGGAATTACTGTTCTCTTAACGCCGGATGGTTCCGCCCGATTACCTTTGATTCATCGTGAATTGGATGACCGGACGTTTCAACAATTTTTGCAATTTCTGCAAGAAACACACGATAATAAACACGACAATAAATCTGCCGGATTCACGATTCCTCCAGAATTAACCGTAACTGTTTTGAACCGGCAGCAAATGTTACAACGTAATACGGCAAGAGCGCAATTTGTTCAAAATGATCCCAAAATATGGGATGCATGGATACGTTGGCGAACACGAACAATTTGCGATTTTTATAGCGATGCCACAAAAATTGTTACTGAAAAACGGTCTGACGCACGGTTTTATCTTGCTGCCGGAACGTTGTTGGATCATCCTGAAATTCGGTCTTATTGTTTGCCTAATTTATCTCGCTGGTCTTCGCCGGTTTACATTTTGCGAATACTCGGATTTGATCCGACCTTGTTGTCGAAAATTCCTTCGCTTATATTTCTTCGTCCGAGCCGGATTTCGAGTACGCCGGATTCAATAGATTCGGCGAGTTATTGTGAATTTGATTCCGTTGAAACCGCCCCCCCCTTTCTGAAAGACGGCTTCATTGCGGGAACTTTATTCTATCACGATTCACACGAAGTTCCTGCCGGACTTCGGAATCGTCGGCGTTTTGTTAAACAATTAACGCAATCGGATATCAGAATGTTTGTTGACGGCGGGCGAATGTTGCCAAACGGAGAGGAAGAGATATTGTACGAATTTTTAGCGGCTTTTCGTCAACTTCCGGCAATTCCGTTTCAAACGTTTTTCTCAAAAGATGTCGCCGGTGAAAAATCACTTCAACCGGTTACTGTACGTTATATTAATACGACACAGGGATTGATGATGTATCTTGTCAATGATGCTCCGTTTGGTGTTATGGCGGAAACAATAATTTCCGCTTCGCCGGAAAATTCATTACGGGAACTAAGTTTGCGTGAACTCAGCGGATACCGTACCATTGAACCAATGATCATTCGCAATAATCATTTGGTTTGGCAGGTTTATCTTAAGCCGTTTGATTTTGTTGCGGTTATTCTTAACGATCCGAAATCTGTAATCCGAGAAGTTACGATTAATCGTCCTCCTGCAATTTGCGGACAAAATGGATTACTCAAACGAAAAGTAGAACAACTCAGTCAACAAATCCACACGGCTCATAGCGGAGTTCTCTGGGAAAAACTCGCCAATCCTAATTTTGAAACGACAATCACGGAATCAGGCGAAATTGCCGGTTGGCAACATTTCGGTTCGCATTTACTGACCGCACAACTTGATTCCGAAAAGAAAAACGCCGGTCAATACAGTTTGAAATTGACAGGAATTTCCGGTATTGAAAAGGAACAGGGCGTGATTCTGAGTGAACCGTTTGAGGCTCCGTCAACCGGACAATTGTTTATTTCCTTGTATGCCGGAATCAGTGAAAACGTTACAAAAAAGCCGGGGGCTTTTCCGTTGGAGGTGGTTCTTTCTGCACAAAAACAGGGAGAGCGTGAACCGTTGTTCCTTTCGTATTGTGTGGAACCGGTTTTTCTGCCGTTTCTGCTGAAATCGCCGCCGCAACAGGGAGTGCGTTGGTACCGTATTATTGTTCCATTTACTCAACTTCCGTCAACGGGGCTTAATGATTTTCGTATCGGATTTCGTTTATTTGGTACGGGAACGGTTTGGATTGACGATATTATACTTTACCGTATGACGTTTACATCGAATGAGATTAAGGCGTTACAACAGATTGCGCTTGTAGCGAATAGTCGTTGTTCTTCTGATCGGATTTCTGATCTTCTTTCCATACTTGAAGGGTATTGGGTACAATATTTGTTCCGTCATATTCCGGTTCCGGTCATACCGTTGCCGGCGACACCGATTCATGCTACACAAAATCCTGCCAATCCGTCAACGCAACTTCCGTCAACGCAACTTCCGCCAACACAACTTTCAGCGAAACCATCCGCAGTAACTACCAAAGAAGAGAATCCTTACAACACATCCCATGTTCCTGTAACATCTCCAGATTCATTACAGTCATCACAGTCATTACCGTCGTTACCGCCCAAAAAAGAAGAACAAAGTATTTTCAATCGTATCAAAGGCTGGTTTTCAAAATAAAGAATTTTTGTAACAGTGAACGGGTACAATTTTTTAAATTAAAAAATTCATCCTCTCTGCGTTCTCTGTGATTTCTGTGGTTAATAAAAAACTATTTTTTAGGAAGTTCTTCTGTGTAATTCTTCTATATTTTCTGCGGATTCTTTCGTATTTCCGAAAAAATGCTAAAATATTACAAAATTGAAACGGTTGACAATTCCAATAAAACACGTTAATCAATATTAGTAATCATAAATGTATTGTAAATATAATAGTAAAATGAAACGATTTTTTATTGTTCTCCTATTTTTCCTGATTTTTTTTCCTGATTTTGTCCGTGCGTCAGAAAATGTTTCGGAATTTGTTTCAGAGCCTGTTTCGGAACATATTATTGTTGTTTGTCCTCAAAAGTTTTACCGGTCATTGGAATCTTGGATCAAATATCGGAGTTCGCAAGGTTATACGATACACATTCTTTTGGAACCATTTACTGCACAAAATATAAAGAATCGGATTCAAATTCTGTCTGAACAATTTTCTGTTTCGGCAATTCTTTTGGTTGGAAAAGAGGTGATTCCATCGCCGCAAATTCCATGCCGGATTGTTCAACATTTCGGCAAGGAATCTTCGCTTGCTTCCGACGATTGGTACGCCGATTTGAACAATGACGGAATTGCTGATGTGGCGATTGGTCGTTTTGCCGCAAACACGGTTGCCGAACTCGATTCGCAAATTCAAAAAACAATCCGCTATGAAACAGAAATCCAAACCGGAATCTGGTGTCGGCAATTTCAAATTGTTGCAGGAATCAGTCATTTTTCGCCCTTACTCGACAACGTAATTGAATCAACAACTCGTTATCTCCTGACGAAAACAATTCCTGAATCGTATGAAATTGCGTTGTTACACGCCAGTTGGAAAAGTCCGTTTTGTCCCGCTCCCGTCGATTATCAAAAGGAATTATTTGAAACGGTAAATAAAAGTCCGCTTTTCTGGGCGTATTTTGGACACGGTCATCCGCAAATGCTTGATCCGTTTGTAACACCGCTCGGTTCGCTGGTAACTCTTAGCGTTAATGATTTTCCGCAATTTCAGTGTCGAAAATCATTTCCGATTGCTTTTTTGTTTTGTTGTTACGGAGGCATTTTGGACATTGAACCGTATTCGCTGGCGGAAAAATTGATACACCAACCGGAAGGACCCGTTGCTGTTCTGGCGGCGTCACGAACCACAATGCCTTATGGAATGAGTGTTCTCGGCATAGAAATTTTACAGGAATACATCAAAAAACAAAACGAAATTGTACAAAATAAAATCGTACAAAAAGAAATCGTACAGAATGAAATTATTGAACAACAAAACAATCCGCCTAATAATTGTTCAATAAAAACTCAACAGCCAAACAATTTTTTGACATTGGGTTCATTGCTTCGGAATGCGAAACAACAGGCAATGTCACCGCCGAAACAAATCGCAACAAAAACAGTTCCGCAAGAACAGAAAAAAACCGAATCAAAAAATATCCGGCAAAATCAATCTGTTCGGAAAACTCTGGAAACAATGGCTAAAACATTTGATCCGTTTCCGAAACAACTCAATGATCAAATTGCGGATCATATTGCGATGTTCCATCTTTTTGGTGATCCGTTACTCCGGCTTCCGGTTCCTAAAAAAATCCGTTTGAATTGTTCGCCGCAGATCAAATCAGGCGAACAATTACATTTGGAAGGTGTTTTGGACAATTCGCTTTCCGAGAAAAACGGTACAATAAATATTGAATTGGTTCCTGCGTTTTCCCGTTTATCGATGAATTCTTTATTGCGTGACGAATTTCGAATTGACGAAAAAAACCGCCGATCAAATAATGAAGAATATTTTCGTTCAAATTACAGAACGGTGTTACAATATAACGTATTGATTTCAAACGGTTCATTTTCATTTGATTTGCCGATTCCTGCAACAATATGCGGCGAATACAATATTCGTGCTTTTTTTGTTTCAAAGCAGGAATTTGCGATAGGCTGTATTCCTGTTTCGATTTCAGAAACTTCCCGCAAACCGTAAATTTATTTTTATTAACCACAGATTACTTTTATTAACCACAGAGAACACAGAGTTCACAGAGAAGAAATTTTAAAAAATTAAAAAAAAATATTTTAGATCAAAAGTTAATGATAATATTAGGGGAATTCTAAAAACCTTGTTTTAAAAAAATCACGTCCTTAAAAATAAGGAAAAAGAAGGACTTGTAAATATTGTTTAAAAAATAAGTTTTTAGAATTTGTCATTAAATAACGTTTCGATTCCAATTAAAAATTCCTCTGCGTTCTCTATGTCCTCTGTGGTTAATAAAAATAAATTTGTAGTTTTTAATATTACGTAATTTTTAGGATTTAAAATTTAGGATTTAAAATGTTTTTTCAATTTCGACGAGCATTTACGTTAATTGAAATTTTATTGGTTCTCATGATTATGTTGATTCTTGCGGGAGTGGCAATTCCTTTCCTTCAAGGCACTTTGGAGAATCAACGATTACGATCTGCCGCTGAAACATTGCGCGGCGAATGGCACAACGCCCGTCTCAAGGCAATGGAAGAAGGACAGATTTTGTGTTTTCGTTGTCAACTGGGCGGTTCGAATTTGATTTTTGACCGGATTCTTGATTCACATTTTACTGCCGGACTTTCCTCACGCGAAACAAGCGAACGATTCGACATATTGGGAGAATTAGACCCGTTTGAAATGGGAGGATTCACCGGAAAATCGGAAGATTTTATTTTGCGTGATCCGAGTTTGGCATCGGAAGAAACCGGTTCTCAATTGATCAAATTACCGGATTCGGTTTTTGTTGCGGATGCGATTGCGTTACCGGAAGAGCGTGCCGTATTTTATCTTGGTCTGACGGTGCCGGGCGAAACCGATGTTGTCGAAGAAAATGTTTCGGAAAGTGAAGCAGTTACCAATCAAGAAATCCGATTGGGCGAAACTTCCGGTTCCGATGGCAAACTCTGGTCAACTCCAATCTTTTTTTATCCTGACGGAACAACTTCAACCGCCGCAGTTTTGCTAAAAAATAGTCGCGGACATTGCATTGAAGTACGATTACGCGGATTAACCGGAATTGCCAAATTAACTGAAATCAATTCGGCTGAAAATTACTCCGGCGAACTCGACCCAACAAAAGAACAAGAAACTGTTTACGAATAAGCCGTCAATTCTCTTACTGTTGATTACAACTTCTTATAGGGAACTTCTAAAAAACACAAATTTATTTTTGTAACCACAGAGAACGCAGAGGAATTTTTAATTGGAATCGAAACGTTATTTAATGGCAAATTTATCGGCAATTGATGTATAACAGAATCAAGTCTAACTCATTATAACGATTTTAGCGGTTATCGGTTAAGAAGAAAAAAATTGTCCGTAAAAAATTGTTGGAATTAAACAGTACAAAGCCAAAAAATAACCTATTATACCGTAATCAAATAACAACCAAATAAATATTGTTTAAGTATTGTAAAAATAAATCCATACCACAAAAACAATGTTATTCAGCACAAATTAAGGAGAATATCCATGTTTTTTCGTTTCATCAATTTGAAAATTATTTTAGGATTGTCAATCGTAATTTTTTTGTCTGGACAAAATATTTCAGGACATGAATTTCCGAAAAATTCGTTTTCGCAAAATTCGTTTCCGAATGTTTATTCTCCAAAGACTTCCTCTTCGAAAGTTTCTTCTCAGAAAATTTATTCTCAGCCGGTTTCCTATCCGAACACTTCATTTTCTTATCCGAATCCGAAAACGGTTGGAGTTAATCCGAAAGTGATTCGCGGTAAAACTTCCGGTTCGGTTTACCGAGACCGTTACGCCAAAATTTCCGAAACAGAACGGCAACACCGGATTCTTGAAGATCAATGCAATCAGGAAATCGAAGGCTTTGAACCCAAAACTTGTCCGCTTTGCGAAGAAGATCCCAAAACTCCTTGCGGTCAATGTAAAATGTGTCAGGCAGGTTTTCCGTGCGAAAAAACATTGTGTCGGCATTGTGTGCAGCCGCGCAGCCAGAATATGCCCAACTCTTGCGATTTGACCGCCGGCGATGAGCCTTGCGGAACTTGCGACGCCTGCCGTGAACACCGAAGCGATCCTTGCGAACACGCCGATGACGGTTTCGGACCGCGAGGTGAGTTTAACCCTTATAAAGAACCGCGATTCTTGTCGGTGATTCCACGTCCGATTCTTGATGTGTACAATAATGGAGCAAGAAAATTTCCCGTGTATTATAATCCGGCTCCCTATTACAGACCACATTGGAATCCGTCTCTTTTTGCCGGTTATGCCCGTCCGTTTTCATTTCGCTGGTCTTGTCCTTTGTGTCACAAAAATCCGTGCGAATGTGATCAACCCGGTTTCGCCGGTCAAGTTCCCTACGCTTATACCTGTAAATTTTGCAATAGAAATCCCTGCGCTTGTACACGCGATATTTGTAACGTTACTGAAAAATTGGATCCCAAAGGAACCAGCAAGTCGTTGGCTGATATGAAAGAAAAATTAAAACCAAGTCAAAATACCGAAACACGTCAAGAAGAGGAAAAAGAAAATGATACGTTACAAAATCAAAATCGCTCCGGCTCACTCTTCGATGATAATGTTCCTTTGAAACTCCAAAATGAAGAAGAAGAACAACCCGCAACAGAACCAAAATTACAACGGCGTCCCATTCTCGATGTACCGGATTCACCTTCGGAACCGCCGTTACGATCCGATGTTCCCGTAACATAATTATTGTCAAACCACGCCGGAAGTTTCAGCGAAAGAATCACCTGTTGCTTCCGGTTTTTGTCAGACTTTATTCTTGCCGGACTTTGAGCGGACTTTAAATTGGCGAACATTTTAATTTTGTTACCGGCATTCCAAAAACGTTAGAACACTAAATGTTCCAACAATCAAGGAACCGGCAATCATGCCAATATTCATTAACATTCCTCCGTCAGAACCAAACGGCACTCCCGCTAACATGTTGGCAAGAAAAATCAAAAGGATAATACTCGAAATAACTAAAGAAATTATACAAAGAATTTTAGGCATGTAACAAATTCCTCAACGTCATACCGGAAATCATTCATAAGACAAATTATTCTATCTTAACTTTTCCGTTATTGACAAGGCAAATAGTAAAACGTAAATGGACTATTATTAAAGGATTATTTATTAAATTAAACGAAAGTGAACATTAATTAAGCGTCTTTACGGGGTTCCGAAGTCTGCTGGATCTGAATATCCGGTGCGTTTCCGAGTTGCGAAAGAACTTGAAGAAGCGTGTTCAGATGCATAAATTTCATTCCAAACCGATCAACAAATTCGTTCAAGGAAAATTCGCTTTCAAGAAAAGTGTCCGAATTGTATTCAATTTCTTCCGTGATCGTGGAAAGTAAATCCGTTTGAACCCGTTCCAGTTTTCCGGCTGCCCTCCGACAAAAATCGGCTAATTCAGGATTTGCCCGTTTCCAAAGAGCAAGTTCAACAGTTTTCCGCCGATGCGCTTGACTCATCTGTAAAATGAGTTCCTCCAAAAGTTCATTTTGCCGTTTTTGCGCTGTAAGCAAATCCCGCAATAAAGAACAAATTTCTGATTGAGGTTCCGGTTTTGATTGGGGGAGAGAATGAACAACATCAATTTGTGAAAAAAAATGCGGTTCGTGTGAAGTGGTTGACATTGATAACCTATTATTGATAAAAGATGAAAATGGTTGAAAAAAAATCGAAAACAGTTTTCTAAAAATACCATTCCCTAGTAACATTGTAAATCGTCCTTAACCATTAAAAAAATATTTTTTGCCTTTTAAATACAGAATATTCGTTAAACAAGATAACTTTTTCCATTTTTATTTCCCAAACAGGATGACATTTCGTTTTTATTTATATTACCGTTGTTGTCGAGTTTATTTGGATTATCAGGTCGGCTCAAGTTATCATGTTTAACTAATTCGTTTTTACTTAGCATATAAGTAAAACATTTTTTGAAAAAAAGTCGAGACCCCTCAAAAAAATGTTAAAGAATTTGTGGTTTTTAATCAATATGGAACCGAATTAAATCTTCTTGGAGTGATTTACTGATTTTTTGCCTTGTTGTTTTCCGATAAAAACCCCAGCGTCTTTTACACGCTCTGTTATTATGCCACACACCTCCCCGATGTTGGAAAAACTGGGTTTTTTGACAGTCATTGATCAACCGCGATTAGGTTTGATCGGTGGTTATCTTATTTTGAACCAGACAGGACGACCACTCGAATTTCATTGCACAACACCGCTCAAACCCAATCGAACTCAGGAAATCCTTTACGGCAATACTTTAACTCCGTTTCTTTACGGTGAACAAATCGCACAAACACTTCTTACTCGTTCTAAAACTCCTGTCTTATATGTTTTGACGAACACGGCGGAGGTTTTGGCGGTTCAGGAACATGTTAAAATGCCGGTGTTCTATGTTTTTGAAACGAGAAAAAAACAAGTTTCACCGGCGCAACCGCTTCTGGGAGAAAATCTCACAGAAAAATCCGAAAAATCCTCTGCCGAATTTTTTCCTCTTTTTCCCGAATTTTCTGTTCCAAAAACAAATCTTGAAATTTCCGAAGAGTTGAATGCCTCCTTGAAATCGTTTGGTATTGAGAATACTCATCTTCGATTAGTTTCCGACATTGAAGAAGAACATCGGATTCCTGAAGTTCCCGGTTTGGATATTGACTATTGGAAAGAAGTCAAAATTGGCAACCGATTTCTTGCTGTTCCGACAATGAACGAAACCGAACACCAAGCATTGATTAATGACATCAAACGTCTTTCGCGAACCATTGATTTTGCGGAACCGTTTACTCGCATTCATCTTGCAATTGAAGAAACTCAACGGATTGCATCCTAAAATTTGTAACAATTCAAATTAGTTGGGAGTTGAGAGTTTTCGCAATGCGTAATTAATTGTCTGAACTGTGATTTGTGGGATTTTTTTGATTTGCGTGATTGATTTACGAAAAATCATAAAAATCACACAAATCATAAAAATCATAGTTCAGACAATAATTTTCACTTGCAAACCCTGAGAATCAATTTTAATGGAATTGAAAATAAAATTTCTGTATTTTATCTAATCTCTTACTATTTCTTATCTTGCGTCAAAAAATAACTCTAAAATGTTCGGAATTATTTATTTTTCATGCCCAAGTGAGCCTTGTCAATTTTTGGTAATCTGGTACGCTATAAGGAAATATGTTGTGAAATATCCAAAATTCGGTTTTTCCCCTTCTAGGATTGTCTAAAACACACCATATTGTTATAAATTGTTAGGAAAGCGTTCATTTTTGAACCTTTTAAAAATTAAAAATCATACGTCAACAATTATTAGGCGGGAGTCCCATGAAATTCAATGCCGATGAAATCGCTTCTGTTATTCAGAAGGAAATTGAACAATACGAACAAAAAATTGATGTCCGCGAAGTCGGACGTGTCCTGGAAGTCGGCGATGGTATCGCCCAAATTTACGGTCTTTCCGGTATTATGGCTGGAGAAATGATCGAATTTCCCAACGGTGTCATGGGACTCGCTTTCAACCTTGAAGAAAATTCTGTTGGAGCGATTATTCTCGGTGATTACCTCAAACTGCAAGAAGGCGATGAAGCCAAAACAACCGGTAAACTTCTTTCCGTACCCGTTGGCGATGCAGTTTTAGGACGTGTTCTCGATCCGCTCGGAAATCCATTGGACGGTAAAGGTCCCATCGTAACAAATACTTTCCGCGAAGTCGAAAGTATCGCTCCGGGTATCGCTGACCGTCAACCGGTTCGCGAATCTCTCGCAACCGGTATTAAAGCCATTGACGCCATGACTCCAATTGGACGCGGTCAACGTGAACTCATCATCGGTGACCGAAAAACCGGTAAAACCGCAATCTGTATTGATACAATTATCAATCAAAAAGAAACCGGTGTTAAATGTTTTTACGTCGCTGTCGGTCAAAAAGATTCAACAGTTGCCGGAATTATCGAAACGTTGCGGCAATACGGCGCAATGGATTACACCACAGTTATTGTTGCCGGTGCCAGTTCGCCCGCTCCTTTGCAATATATTGCTCCGTATGCCGGTTGTGCTATGGCGGAATATTTTATGTACAACGGTCAGCATACGTTGGTTGTTTATGACGATTTATCAAAACAAGCAACCGCATACCGGCAAATTTCTCTTTTGATGCGGCGTCCGCCCGGACGTGAAGCGTTTCCGGGCGACATTTTTTATTGCCACAGCCGTCTTCTGGAACGATCCGCAAAATTGTCAAATGAACTTGGCGGCGGCAGTTTAACGGCGTTGCCTATTGTTGAAACTTTAGAAGGCGAAGTTTCCGCATATATTCCGACAAACGTAATTTCGATCACTGACGGTCAGATTTATTTACAACCCGATTTGTTTTTTCGCGGGCAACGTCCGGCGATGAATATTGGTATTTCGGTGAGTCGTGTTGGCGGTTCTGCGCAAATTCCGGCGATGAAACAGGTTGCGGGTGGAATGCGGCTGGACATGGCGGCGTTCCGCGAACTTGAAGCATTCGCCCAACTAGGCACCGATCTTGATGCCGCAACTCAAGCACGTCTTGATCGCGGTTACCGAATTAACGAACTAATCAAACAAGGTCTTTGTAAACCAATGCATGTTATCGATCAGATTTTCGTAATTTACGCAGGAACACATGGGTTTATTGATATGGTTAAAGCCAATGACGTATTACGCTGGGAAAGTGAATTTCTTACTTTCCTCCATAGTTCCCACAAAGATATTTGGCAAAAACTTAACGAAAAGAAAAAACTCGATAACGAATTAACTGCCGAAATGGACAAAGTCCTCGAAATGTTCAACAGATCGTTTGTGTAACTTCCGGTTGGACTTCAAACTAAAAACAATAAACCAAAACATTTTTTTGTAACCGCCCCATATCAGGGACAAGTAAAATGAAACAATGTCAATAACCACAACAAAAACTGAAGGAAATTCGTTAAAATATCAATCGGATAATTTCGATGCAAATGTAAATGACGCCGAATTGATTAACAGTTTGAGACCGAATGATTTAAAATCGGATGAACTGTTATTGTTTTCATCGTTGCCTAAAAAAATTCAGATTGATATTAGAAAATCGCAACAGAATGTTGTTAATGGTCAAGTTGTTTCCGACACAGAAGTTTTCAGAAAAATTGACAAATGGCTGGAAAACAATTGATATGGACTTGTGACGCCGAACAAGAACTTAATGAAATCCTGCGTTTTTTCTGCAAACGAAATGGAAATAGTATCTATAGTAAAAAATTGAAGTC
>JAISNF010000547.1 GCA_031276415.1 Planctomycetaceae bacterium | reverse complement strand
GTTACCCGCCGCGTTGCGGCGGGCTGGCTTGTGTTGCCCCTTCGGGGCGTAGGAAACAACACAAATTACTATCCTTAATCTAATTCACTGTCGGCGGGTACGCCGACCAATGTTTCAGGATAAACATTGGCTACCTTTTGAATTTGTAATCATTAGGTAGGCGATGTTTCGCCGAAACATCGCAACGGTTGATCGGGAACTACAACCGATTCCCTGTCGGCGAGTACACCGACCAATGGTGGGTGAAAACCCTTCAGGCGAAACATTGGTGGTTACCTTTTGAATTCCGTAAACAAATGAAAAGGCAAAAATAAAAATGACAGATTATTGACAGGTGGTAGTATCTTATTTTGTTTTACTTGCCTTTTTGTCAATTTCATCTGGATGAAGTCTTACCGCCATGATGTATTTTTGTTTTCCTTGTTCCCAAGTTCCATACGTGATCGTAACAACGGTTCCGTCCGGTAAAACAACAACTCCCGGATAAGCACAATCCCAACCATCAAGATTATCCATTAAACGAATACGATATTGTCCCTCTGTTCCATTAACAAGATCATCATAAGTTCCGATCCACGCTCCCCAATCACCATGCCACGGTGTTGTGTTGGAAAGATGATGACAACATCGAAAAGATATAAATAAACGTCCATCTTTCAAATATCGAATTGTGTGCCGTTCACCACATTGAGCCAATGGAACTGCTCGCGGTTGTGTCCATGTTTTTCCTTCATCATTGGAAAACATAATTTGTGAATTATGTTGTCGCCGAGTGTCACGCCAAAGAGCGGCAATTTGTTTACCATCCGGTGAACGTACCAATCCGGCTTCAGTTGGATTCATTTCTTTGCCCTCCCAAACGACTTTCGGGTATGACCAATTCACACCGCCATCTTCGGTTTCTGAAGTCCAGATGTAACACGTTTTACCAACCGCAGCACCAAAATTACCAAAGATCGTCAGATATTTTCCGCTACGGTTTCGTAACGAATCAGGAATCATTTGGCAATCAAAACCTGTTGCGGAAACGGCACCGCTTCCATCGGTCGGAATATCAATCGGTATTGCATCGGCAATACAAGTATCACCCCAATAGCCAATGTTTTCCAACGGTTGCCACGTTTCTCCCTCATCTTCGGAAAGCGAGTATCGACCATACATAGAAAGTCCCGACAATCGACCGGAAAAAAGCATAATTCGTTGTTTTCCTTGCTTGTCAATCATTCGCATTAAACAAGGAACATCTTTTCCTGTTGTCCAATTATCAGGTGTTTTCAGACGTTCAGACCACGTTAAACCGCCATCGGTACTTTTTTTGTACACGATTTGACCGGCGGCATGACCTTTAGGATAAACAGTTAAAATTGTTTTTCCGTCATCCAACAAAACCGCCGTAACATGACCAAGATATTGACCAGCCTCTTGATCAACAATAATTTGCCGTTTTGTTTCTCCAGCCAAATCAATTTGGGGAATGGTGATTTTACGGAAAATATCGTCTTGAGCCAAAAGTGTCGGAACCATAACAATAATGATCCATAACATTCCAATAATTTCTTGTTTTTTCATGGTGTTGTTACCTCCAATTGAAATTGATTTTTTCCGGTTGTTACCGTACATTTTAAGGGTGAAGTTGTTTCGTCACCGAATTTTTCATCAACAACAGAAACAGTAGGATGTCCTTTTTCCGGTTTTGGTACCCAGTTCGGATCTGGGATTCTTTTAATAACCGAAACAACATAATCACCAGTAGCAAGACCGGGATAACGTGATAAGGTTAAAATTTTTGCAGTGCCGGACTCATTTGTTGTTCCGCTACCGTACCATTTTCCGTTATCGTTTGGTTGACAATGAACGGAAGCGTTTGTTAACGGTTTTCCGTCCACTAAAACGGTAATCGTACAAGGTTGAAGCGACGGCATATCTGAGGGTGCCTTATTTTTAGCACATCCCGCAAATAGGAAAACAAAAACAACTATTAGTATTTTGTATTTGTTTTGAATGTTTTGAAAAAAATTTGTATTCATTGTTATAAATTTATTGTAAATAGTTGAAAAATTAGAAGGATTTACTTTCACCGCCGTTTCTGCTTCCCAATGCTCCCCAGACTCCGTGTAATGATTCTCCGTTTCCGTTGGCAGTGGTGAGTGAACCGGTATTAACAGTTTCTGAAATAAAACGAACGGAACCATCGCCCATCGCTCCTTGAACGCCGCCTTTATGGTAGGAACTGGGAGAAATGATTCCCCAGCCGTAATAAGTATCAGCACCAACACAGGCTGGCGCATTAGGCGGAAGAATTGTTGTAAAAGAGCCGTAAGCCGTTCGACCATCGAAAATAAAACAAGATTCTGATCCGAAAGGTGTAATAGTCAATTCTCCGTTATTTTGTAAAGCATTACACTTACTGGGATTCGATGACCAACCGGTTCCAGAGGCATCAATGACTGCCGAAATAACACGTTTATCACCATGTCCATTAATGACACATCGTTCGGAAAGAAAAATGGTGTTACTCGTTCCGTCTGTGCAGTCGGCAAACGGTCTCCAGATCATTGAGTTAAACATTCCTCTCATATAACCTCCACCGCGAACACTGTAATTATTATAATTTGAATCCCCGAGAGCAAAGATCATATCACCAACACAGGTTCGATAACTTTTCTGTGCATTCTGACGAGTTCCGTTTGCCCATTCTGTATCGTTGTAGCCCGCACGTAAAGATTCACCGTCTGAAGGACAAAGATAAGTGTTGATGCCGGGAAATTTCAATAATTCGATAAATGTTGTTGCTCCTGTTACTCCAGAAGGTGTGCCGCTGCTATACCATGGAGGAACTCCACGTCCTCCGTTAGCCGAACATGCAGAAACAAACAAATCATACCTTGCTGATTGTTCGATAAACGGGAGACAGTATAAGGTGGGTGCCCAATGATGGTTTCGGTTGGTTTCTGGATTGGAATTAGCAGCGTTCGAGGAAACGGGTCCACCGCGTCCTGCCGGAAATGCCAGGTGAATATCGTGATAATTGTGTAAAGCAAGCAAATACTGCTTCAGATTATTGGAACACTGCATACGCCGCGCAGCCTCGCGAGCCGCTTGAACAGCAGGCAACAGCAGAGCGATTAAGACACCGATAATCGCAATCACCACGAGAAGTTCGACCAGTGTAAAGCCGAAAGGTGAAGATCGAAAATGTTGTAAGAGGTTTTGGGAAAAGAGTTTAGAGCATGAACACGTTTTACGGTTTGTCCCTCTCTTCTTATTCCATTTAGCCCCCCCCCCCGTATCTTAACCAATTTACCATGTTTAACATTTGCTGGAATTTTACCAACAAATTCGCCAAAAACACAACCAAACATTTTACTAAATTTTCCATTGTTAAACTCCTTAGTTTTTACAAAGGTTTTTGAAATAACCGCCAACACGTTTGCCGCAATACAAAGCAGCAAGAAATAACGCATTGTGGTCGAATCAGGGTCAAAGTATATCAAAAGTCTCTTTTTGTGTCAACGGGGGATATTTTTTTGCCAAAAGACACGATTATTTTAAAAGGCGTCCGCAGATAACACAGATTATCGCAGATTATTTTTAAAAATCATCTGCGATAATCTCGTCATTTGCGGACAATTCTTTTATTGGTGGGCGATGTTTTTTGTTGAGAAGTTATTGATTTTAGGTTTTTCTCAAAACGAGGGGCTTTTCCATTGGAAGAAACGGGAAACACCAGAACGTTGTTGGTTTGGATTGGGCAGAGCCGGCGTTTCTGCGGGTTCTTCGCCCTGAATCTGCATAATCGCCTTTTGTATCTCCGGTAACGCCACCCGCGTAATTACCGGATCCGATATCGGACCATGAACCTTCAATTGGATAATCTGATCTCCCGCACCCCCAAGAATGTCACTAATCACCGGAATTTGCGAACGACGATTGCCCAACCGCGTTTTCATTGTTAAATCAATATTGCGATTGTCAAGCCGCATAATACCATCCCCCTGAAGAAGGAACGCCCCGCCCTCAAAAATAATCGGATTCAACACAACCCGCGAACCCATAATCTGAAACTCCACATCCGCCGCACTAAATACCCCAGCCTCCGGATCCGTCTCCCGAATACTCAACTCCCGCAATAACCGAATCATCCCCGGTGCTTCATAAATATTGGCGTTAAGCAACTGAATCTTGCCCGTCCCACTCAGTAACTCCAACTTCCGACCACGACCATGTAAATGAACGTCCGTACAATTTAACGTTCCTGCAATTTTCTGCGCACTCGGCTCCAATTCACGAGCAATCTTCGCAAGATCCGCCCCAACCAACGCCGTGTTAATTCCATACGAAAATCCATTGTTCGCCAAAACAACTAAACCCTCTCCATACAAAATTCCATCAAAAAATCGTCCTGTAATCGGTTTCGCCGGCTGTTCCGCCACAAACCAAGGTAATCCCCGAAAACCCCGAAGCGATGGAATATCCGGCGGCAACGGCAATGTCTTGCCCGCCTGATGACCAAGATAAATCTGTTTCGCCGCCCCCTGAATACCCGAACCAAGAGAAGACGTTCCATCAAAGAAAAACGGTCCCCGCAAATCATTGACATGAAACCCGCGAACCGTCGCCGAATCAAGATTCAACTCGCCCGCTAAACGGAAAATCTCGTCAACCGAATATCCGGCTAAATGAATTTCCCCAAAGATGTTCTCAACCGGAATACCAAGTTCCACACGATTCTGATGCAAAATCACCCCAAAATTCCATACCGTCAGAAGAGGCGAAGAAACTCCCTGCTTCAAAAATTCAATCGAACCATTCAAATTAAACGCCTTGCCAATCTGTAAATTTTCAACAATCTCCCGCAAATTAGCAGGCAAAGCGTCCAAAAGTTCACGGTTAGGCGGCAATTGACTAATCGTCAGCGGAGCAAGACGGAATCGCCATTGTCCCGTCTTGGAAAACTCACAATCAAGTCCGGTTCGGAGTTGCGCTTCCTGATTGTTGCCCGTCAAAAGTTTTGAATAAACATGACCGTCCTCGTAAATAATTTCGCCCTGAACATTGTCAAACCGATACGGGAACCGCGTCGAACACATCGAAAAACCCGCACGCGGTAACGCCCGAAAATAAAGATTCAAGCGATTGTCCTGAGAAAAATACCGGATTTGAGCATTCAAATCAACCTTGCCCTTAATCCGCAATCCGGTAAGAAGTTCACGCTGATCGGCATTGAGCAACGCACCGGAAAGTTGCTCGTCAACCGGAAGTTCCGCCGCTTCAAGAATTATTAAAAGATCAGTCGCCTTCGTCGAAGAACCGTCAGGAGAATCTTGCAATAAAATCGGCTTCAAATGTCCCCGACATCGAACAACCGCCGAACCATTGGTTCCAATAATGTTTTGAAAAGTCCAAATGTTGTCGTGCATGAGAAGTTGACCGTAAATTTTGCCCAACGGATAAGGAAAACGATCATACTTGACCGAAACATCGTTCAAACCGATTTCAAAGAATTTTTCGAGCGGAACATCGCCCGGCGGAAGCAATATTTTTAGTTCCACATCGATCTTGCCCGCCGGATGCAAGGTTTGCGCAACCGCCCGCTGCTCTTCCGGCAAAGCGTTCATGAGTTTGGCATCTATCGGCACTCCAACTCCCGTAATCCGAACCTCTCCGCAAGGATCAACAAAAACATTGCGGTAATCACCGGAAATCTGAACATCAATCGGCTCACCCTGTTTGGTAAAAAATTGAAAATCAAGTTTGGCGGTCTCGTCAACATGCATCGTGCCGGTAAGCCGCTCCACTTTGTAAGGAAGTTGCAAAAACGAAAAATTCAAATCGGAAAGATTCAACGATAACGATGTCGGCGTCCAACGACCATTGCGGAAAACAAGATCGGCGTCAATGTCCGTCGTTCCCGAATAGTCAAACCGCGCAAGCAATTTCTCCGTCTGATCATTGAGAAACGGAGAAAAAGCGTTCACAAATGTATCGTCAAATATCAAACCGCGAAGATGAGCGGAAAGAACCGCCGAACGCCGCTCCGCAAAACCTTCCTGAGAATACGACAACACCAACCGCGCCGCTTCCGCAATTCCGGTCAGTTTTTCAACAACAATACTGTCGTCCGTAATTTTGAACCGCGTATTGAGTTCTGAAAGCGTCCGGTTGATTTCGTAAAGTTCCATGCGCCCCTGCGACAAAACTCCGTCCAACGCAAAACGAAATCCCAACAACGCCGCCGAATCCGAAACCGCAGAAACACCAATATCAAACCGCCCCTGAAATGATTCCAGCGACTGCTGAAAACCGGAATGACCGCTCACCGGCTTTTTCAACGGTAAATAATCAAGAAATTCCGAAGTCCAATCAAATTGCCGGCAACTTGCGGACATTTCCCATTGTTTGTCCGAAGGATCAAAATATCCGCTAAACACCAATTGACGAAACATCTCGCCGTTTGCATTGCCGGTATATTTCCATGCGGTTGGCGGCGGAGTTTTTTGCTCAATATCGGAAAGCAATACCGGTCGGCTTTCACTTTCCGGCGGCGTGATCGAAGCGGAAACGCCTGTAATTTTAAGCGGATTTGCCGATGAAATGCTTGACGCTGCTGACGCCGATGAAATGGTTGTATCGTCGTAAATCAATGTTCCGTTGATGATTTCCAGCGGAATAGGGCGGAGCGGAATTTCTTCACGGGACTGAAAACGCTTTAACTCTTCAAAAAAACCTTCGCTTGTTCGCGTCACACGGACAATCGGCTCACGCAACACAATTTTTTTGACCCGAACTTCTTTTTTGTAAAGAGACCGAATTGTTACCGGACATTCAAAAAAGGCTTCTTTGACAATTAACAAAGGACGTTGTTTTTGCCCCAACGCCGCCGGAACAGAACATTCCAAATCGTGGATTGTGATTCCTTTTTCTTCGTCGAGCCGGACGTTTCCGATATTAATATGGAGATCGGGAAAACGCTTTTCAAATTCTTTAAGGACGTAAATACGAATCTGGGAGTTGATATGATACAAGGCAACAACTCCCCCGACCGCTGCCAAAACAACAACCAACAGCGTTCCCCAACAAAAAAATAACCATAATGAACGTAATACCTTCCTGATAATTAATTACTTTCCGTTGTCTAATAAAAAATGATAATGATAGAATTAACAAGGGCGTGATAATACAAATTTGAAATAAAATCGTCAAGAGAAAAATTGCTCTTGCCCCAAAAGAATGAATTCGTTAATATCTCTAAACATTGATAATCCATCCATAATATTCCACTAAAAAAGTGTTTTGGGGAATCCTACGGAACTTTTGGGGAATTCCCCAAAACTTTTGGGGAATCCTACGGAACTTTTGGGGAATTCCCCGAAACTTTTGGGGAATCCTACGGTACTTTTGGGGAATTCCCCAAAACTTTTGGGGAATCCTACGAAACTTTTGGGGAATCCCACGAAACTTTTGGGGAATCCCACGAAACTTTTGGGGAATTCCCCGAAACTTTCGGGACCTTTGACGAAACCCTCGTAGAACCCTTTTATTTATATTTAGTAACTATTCAGTGAAATATTTATTTAACCCCGCTAGGGGTGAGATGTGCATAACCGTAGGTGTAGCGAATCGCAACCTACGGATAAATATCGACAATCCAATAAAGCCCTGCAAGGGCGAGATTATGGATTCGGGCTGATAATCTCGCCCCATGCGGGGCTTTGTTGGGGATGGTTTCGTGTTCCGCAGGTTGCGTTTTGCTACACCTGCAGTTATGCACATCTCGTCCCTGCGGGACTTAGGACAATAATATTCGGTTAAAAATTAAAAGGTAGGCGATGTTTCGCCGAAGGGTTTTCGCTCACCATCGCAACGGTTGATCGGGAGCAACAGCAGGGTCGCTGTCGGCGAGTACGCCGACCAACGTTTTCGGCGAAACGTTGACTACCATTTGAGTAATTACCCCATTTATTTATATTTTAAGGTAATCATCATGGCGGATGTTCTTTCATTAGGAAAACAGATATTAAGACAGGAATCGCTTGCAATTCAGGGATTTGCGGACAATCTTGATGAGCGGTTTCTTCAGGCGGTTTACCGGATTCTTTTTTGTGAAGGCAATGTGATTGTTTGCGGGATTGGTAAGGCGGGACTGGTCGGGCAAAAAATTTCCGCAACTCTTTCCTCCACCGGAACTCCTTCACATTTTCTTCATCCTGCTGAGGCGGTTCACGGTGATTTAGGAAAAATCGGCAAAAAAGATGTCGTTTTGATTCTTTCACAAAGCGGTGAAACGGAAGAGATTATTCGGATTTTGCCCTTGATTCGTCAATTTCAGGTTGAGATCATTGCCATCACCGCTTCCGAACATAACACATTGGGGCGGAATGCTCATGTTGTTTTGCCGTTGGGGCGGATTGAAGAAGCGGACATTCACGGTTTGGCGCCGAGTACCAGCACGGCGGTAATGATTGCGCTTGGTGATGCATTAGCGTTAGTGGTGAGCCAACGGCGGCGTTTTCGGGCGGACAATTTTGCGGTTTTCCATCCGGGCGGTATGTTGGGACGTAAACTGAGCCGTGTTGATGAACATTTCCGCAGTTTAGATTGTTGCCGAATTGCTCCTGACAGCGAAACGATACGCGACGTTTTTGTTCGGCATCGTATTTTGGGGCGGCGTTCGGGTGCTATTTTGCTGACTCAAAATGACGGGCGGCTTTCCGGTATTTTTACCGACAGTGATTTGGCGAAACTTTTTGAGCAGCGAAACGAACATTTGATTGATTTACCAATTCGTTTGAGTATGACCTCAAAGCCAACTGCTGTTCTTAGCGGTACGCGAATGCTTGAGGCGATTGCGATTATGAGTGAAAAAAGGATTAGTGAATTACCGGTGATTGATGCGAATGGTTTTCCGCTTGGGATGATTGATATTACGGATGTTATTGCTCTTTTTCCAGATACAAATTTGTCCGGCGATTCCGTACCGGACAATGTAATTACAACAAAATTCCCCGCCGAAAAACCAAAATTAAAGATTGCTTGAAAAAGATTATTGGAAAAAGATTGCCGGAAATTTTTCTGCAAAAGGATTTACGGCGTATGCCGAATGACAAGTTACAAATTATAAATTACAAATTATTAACCCCCAAATCCCCAAATTCCAATGACAATAGAGCAAATTCCGACAACAATTGCGGCGAAGGCGAAGCAAATTTGTATGATATTATCTGATGTTGATGGGATATTGACGGACGGAACGATAGAGATTGATCATTTGGGCAATGAATCCAAGCGTTTTAGTACATTGGACGGATATGGTATTCGGCTTTGGTTTCGGAGCGGTTACAAATTTGGTTTAATTACGGGTCGTCGGAGTGAATGTGTTTTGCATCGGGCGAGGGATTTGGGGGTTGACATTGTTCGGTTGGGGACATTTGCGAAGCGTGAGGCGGTTGAGGAGATTGCGGCGGAGCATCATTTGGGGTTGGAAAGGATTGCGTATATTGGTGATGATTTACCGGATCTTCCGGCGATTCGGGCGGTTGGTTTTGGTGTAACGGTTCCTGGTGCTTCTGAGGAATTAAAAAGAGCCGCCGATTATATTACTAAACGTCCGGGCGGTTACGGTGCAGTCCGTGATTTAATCGAACTGATTCTTAAACTCAACGGAAAATGGAATTTCGAAGAATAACGTTAATAGTGGAGAGTTGAGAGTGGAGAGTGAAGAGTTCGCAAGCGGAATTATAACCACAACGTCAATAATTCCGCCTGCGAACTCTCCACGCTCAACTCTCAACTCTCCACTAAAAACATTGCTCTTTTCTGATTTTTAAAAATCTGCTATGCTACGTATTCTGAGTATTTTGATAAACCCGATACCTTGTTGGAAAAGGAAATTGTTTGACTGATTTTATCGACAAAAATTCTGTTCATGTTCCTGTTTTACTTAAGGAAGTAATCAATTTTTTAAGTCCGGATCCGAACGGTATTTACGTAGATGGAACTCTCGGCGGAGGCGGACATACAGAAGCGATTGTTCGAAAAATTCAGGAAAACCCCAAAAATAATCAGCCAACTATTACAATTGAAAAATCAGGAATGATAATCGCAATGGATCGGGATATTGCGGCGATCAACCAAACCGAAAAACAACTCCGTAAAATCTTCAACAACAAAAATGAAAAACCAAATAATAATTCAAATAATATTTCAGATGATACTTTTGATAAAAAATTTCCTGTCCGGTTTGCCCACGCAAATTATCGGTATGTTGATGAGGTGCTTGACCTTTTGCAAATCGATAAAATTGACGGCTTTTTACTTGACCTTGGTTTATCCAGCGATCAATTGATAGATAATAATCGCGGATTTAGTTTTGATTCGGCAGGTTTACTTGATTTGAGATTTGATACAAGCGAAGGCGAAACGGCTTATGAATTACTCGAAAGATTGAAAGAAAATGAAATTGCGGACATTATTTATCAATTTGGTGAAGAGCGGTACAGCCGACGAATTGCGCGGGCGATTGCCGAACGCCGGAAAATGGGACAACCTGTTCGGACTGCCCGCGAATTAGCCGAATTAGTGCGAAGCCGCGTTCCGCGTGAACGAAGAACGACAAAAGAACATTCCGTAAACTTCGATCCGGCAACACGAACTTTTCAGGCGTTACGAATTGCGGTGAACGACGAATTGGATTCATTGAAAAGCGTTTTGAAAATAGTCCCAAACCGGTTGAAACCTAACGGCGTGATGGCAGTTATCAGTTTTCATTCGTTGGAAGATCGAATTGTTAAAAACGCTTTTCGGGATAATTCCTGTTGGGAAATAATTACGAAAAAACCGGTTACGCCGTCAGAAGAGGAAATAAAACGTAACCCGCGTGCCCGAAGTGCCAAACTTCGCGCCGCAAAAAAACGATAACACATCGAAATTAGCAAGGATGCAACGATGTCAAAAAAAGAGAAACAAAATTCGGAAATCAGTCCTTTAGATTCTAACTCAACCTCCGCATCGGCAAGTATGCCGGCGGAAACAAAGTTACAGGAATCCAGCCAAAAAAACAAACCGCTCTCCGATAATCCAGATAATCCGGACGGCGTTACGAATAACAAAAAAATTTCGCAACGATTATTTCAACTCATGTCCGTTTTTCCGTTTCTTTGGCGTCTGGTTATTAAAGTTTGTAAGAGTGTTTGTAAATGTGTTTGTAGGAGTGTTTGCAAATGTGTTTGTAAAGGCGTTTGTAAAGGCGGTTCTTTCGCTTACAATCTGTTTCAAAATGCCAAAATATTGTTATTCCGATTTGTTTCTTTTTTCAAAAGGAAAACCGCCGTTTCCAATATTTCCAATGACAACAGTAATAACAATAACAAAAACAATGACCAAAACAGCGTTAAATGTGGCGATAAAAGCAACGATAAAAGTAATGATAAAAGTAATGAAGTAAAAAATATCATTGGAAAAGAAGAAGCACAAAAAAATCCGCAAACAGTGAAACCGCAATCAATTCCGGCAACAACTAAAACAGTTGCCGCTGAAAAAAATGTTGTTGCAGAAAAAAAGATTGATAATATTGACAACAAAATTTCGGAAAACAATAAAGACAATAAAGACAATAAAGGCAATAAAGTTAATGAAAATATTGAAGATGATGAAGATATTGGTTTTCGTTGGTTGAATCTTGGTATTAAAATTACGGCGGCAGCGGCTGTTGTTTTGGTGTTGACCGGCGGATATTTCGGCGTCAAATCGTTTTTGGTAAAACCGCAACAAGAATCGCCGATGGTTGAAGAAACCGCTGAAACTACTGAAACTACTGCTGAAACTAAAATGGAAACAACCGCTGAAACAACTGCTGAAACAACCGCCGGAACAACCGGGAAAACGGAAATTATTCAACCGAAAACTCCAGAATTATCATCGCCGCCGTCTTCAACAATTCCAGTTGCGAAAAAGATTGGTTTTGAAGTTACCGGAAAAACGCCGGAAAATTCTCCTCAACAACCCGCCGCAACTCCCGAACAAAAATTAACCGAAAAAAAACCAATCGAAAAAACAATTGAAAAAGGAAACGAAAAAGAAACTGAAAAAGAAACCGCCGTAACATCATTTCAGGAACAAGAACAACAGAAATCTGAAACAAATTTTTCCAAACCGGAAAAAGATGTTACGGTTAAAAACAATAATTCCAACGCTCCCAACGATTCCAAAACCGCAACAGTTAATCCTTGGGCGGCTTCTTCTGAAACAACAATTAGTGATTTTTCCAGCCCG
>JAISNF010000381.1 GCA_031276415.1 Planctomycetaceae bacterium | reverse complement strand
TGCGTCTATCTGCGTCATCTGCGGACAATTCTTTGCTGTCCTATTTTCTGTAGTTAAATTTGTGGTAAAGAAAATAGACGGTTATAATCCGAGATTTTTATCGAACAATTTTTCTTTATTGACGATTGCTTTTCGCATTTGGAGTTCGATATTTTGGAGGAGGTCATATTTTGCCTGTTGGTTGGTGTCGCGTTGCGGAATTGCAATCGTGTTTGGGTCTTCGCCGCGAGGTGTTGCCGCAAGCGAATTTTTGCCGGCAACAATAATCGACAACGCCTCCTTGTATTCCGCCGAATCTTTTGGCAATTTCGTTAAACATCGGCTCAACTCCGGTCTGGTAAACGAAATCTCCCAATCCAACGCAACTGGAACATCTGCATTGTGGCTACGGAAAACATTTTTATAACCGCAAAGAACCGCCAAACGATTGAGTTGTTCATCCGAAAGCGGAGAACGACCAAAACGGTTGTTGGGAAACGAGGTTAAATATGTCGGATAATACGGAGCGTTCAAATCAATCCACGTCAAAACCCGCTCAACCGCTTCGGGATTTGTTTGCCGGTTGATAAAGATTCCAAGTTCTTTTCGTTTAGCGTCGATTTCGGGATTCGGATGACCGTTGAGCAACACCTCCGCGATTCGGCTTTGCGTCGAACCCCAAGCGTAAGGCTTCAACTTCACATGCGGTCCCGCACCAACCGCTTTGATTAAATTCTTTTTGTACAGTTCAACATAAGATGTATTGAAAATCGTGTTCAAATCTCCGGCAAGATTCGGTTTTTTCGGGTTTTGCTCCACTTTGCCGTAATCATGACACTGAACACAATATTTATCAAACACCGGCTCTTGAACTTCTTTAACAAAACTGAAAAGTCTTGGCGTTCCGTACCAACCGTTCATTGGTTTGGGCGGTTTGGTCAATGCTTTGGGCGTATTTGGCAACGGCGGAAATGTTGTCAAGCGATCTTCGTGACAACCAACGCAACCATTTGTTTCGCCCGGACGAATAATTACACCGCTACGCATTGTTTGGATCATTCGTCCTTGTTCGTCAAGCAATTGAAAATACAAAAATGTATCCGCAGGAACAGTAAAATGGACACTTCCATCCTCTTCAACCGGAACCGTACCAAGCACGCGTTTATTGATAAATTCGTACCAATTCATTCCCGGACCTTGTTCACCGTGTCCGTTTGCCCAACCTTTCGGCGACCACGTTTTCTTTTCCGGCGATTCAACAACACGTAAAAATTTCACACTTCCTTTTTCGACATTTTTCATCCCGAAACCTTCATAGACGTTTGTAACATAAAAATTACCGGTGGATTGCGTGTAGTCGGCTTCCTGAATATTGATCGGAGGCGGAACTGTTGACGCAAGCGGTGTCGGATCAAAACAACCGTGTGAAACAGGAATATTCTTGTCCTCAAAAACAATTTGCATGGTGCCGTCGCGACCGAGCAAATAAATTCCCATTTTTTCGCCTTGCCCTGTCGTACCGGACGCAAGAAACCAATCAGCCGAAAGCGGAAACGGATCTTCAAATTTCGGATGAACTCTTGTAAATTTGTCATAACGAACAACTTCTACAAATGTTTCTTCGTTTCCTTCATCAACAAGATCGATTGCTGATGCAGGCCATGTTTGCAAAACGGCTTGTTTTCCGTCAATACCTTTTTGCCGATCAACCAACGCAATTGCTCCCCAAGGTCTGTCGTGTGTGGAAGTGAATGTCGCAACAAAAACGGAAGCACTATCCGGTACAATTTTTGCATCGATCACACCGCCGGGCGAAGCGGTATTATTGCCCCAAAAAATGGCGTGATTGAAGCCGTCGGCGGTTGTAATCCAAAGTCCTTGAGCGTCGCCGAAGTTGCGGTCAACATATTCCCAGCGGTCATAAATGATTCGACCGTCCGGTGCCAATGCGGCATGACCTTCAAAAAGTGTACTTTTACCGATTTGCCGGATATTGGAACCGTCGTTATTCATTTTGTACAGATTGCACATGATATGCCTGTTACACATACAATATTTTGGTTCACGTGTTGAGGAAAAGACGATTTCCCCAGTCGGCAAATACAACGGGTCAATATCGCTCACTCCCGATAAAAACGTCAACTGCCGTAACGAATTATGCACATCGTTTTCTGTTTGAGCGGGCAATACACGCAAGGGTTGTTTTTGGCTTAATAATTGGTCAAGTTGTAACTCATAAATATGATAATCATCTTGAGAATTTCGGCGAATGGCAACGAGTAATTTTGTTGCGTCAAATGACAGACAAGGATCGCGGACAATCCCTTCGGAAACTTCGAGCAATACGGTAACAGAATCATCTTTGGGATTCCAGATGCGGAGTGAACTTCCGCCGCGAAAACTTCCTTCGTTGATTTCGCCTTTTTGAAACAGTGTTGCGGTGTTATGGTGATCGGGGCGGTATTGTTCGCGTGTAACGTACAAAACGGGATGTTCGTTAAGCGAAGGATTATTTCGTGCGGCGTCGCGTTTGGCTTTTTCCAACGCTTCACGTTTAGCGATTATTTCGTGCAAAAATTTCTCCCGCAGTGTTGTTTTTGCAACATCAATATGACCGCCGGTGTGAAAGTAATCCATTCGGATATGTGCCCAACCTCCGATTTCTTTATCGACAACTTGCAACACAAACGGTTTACCTTTTAGTTCTGTAACATTCCAAATGATTTCGTCGAGTTTTTGAGAATTTTGTCCTTGTGCTTTGCGAACCGGTTCGCCGACATTTCCATCATCAAGAACGGGGCAAAGACCGACATAAGTTTTTCCACGTTTACCGCCGCCGACCATGAGTTTTGCTTCGTTGCTGTTCAACACGAACACCGGAGATTCGAGAACACAAATGGTGTCATCAGTCGGGGCGGGATTTTTTGTTGATTCCAATGTTGTCAAATAGAATTTGCCGTGTTTTGAGTAGGGAGTGTTGGTGCTATGAAATTCAACATCCCGATTTCCGATTGGTTTTGAGTTTTCACCTTCAACGATTTTCCAACCGTCTTTAGCGAGATCACCGTTCTCAAAATCAAACACAACAGTTTCCGCAAAACATGAAATCGTGCAAAAAATAAACAAACTAAAAACTAAACTAATACGCATGATTAAAATTCCTTATTGTTTTTTGGTTATTTTGGTTAATGGTTTGGTTGAGTAATTGTAAACGAGTGATTGTAATATCTCAGAGGTTTTAATTCAAGTTAGTCGCCCCTTTGCCAAATGTTATCTAACCTACGGATTGCAACAACTAAAATATTCCATATTAAAAATCCTGTCAATTCAGTTGATCCCATCAAAACCTGTTGATCTTCTCCCAAAACGAAAACCGAATTGCCAAAATATCTGTAAATTCCGCATTGCGAAACTCTCCACTATCCACTCTCAACTGTCCACTAAAACTTCTAGCTAAATTTCTTAACAAAACAACCTCAGTAGCAAAAACACACAACACACACAACCTCATTACCTCATTAATAGATTTAACATCAACCGGCGCAACCGTTCAGGTGAAACGGTTGCCTGCCAACTGTTTTCTGTTTTATTGCTTTGTAGTATCAAAAAATAATCTGCGATAATCAGCGGACGTATTTTTTTGTGGTAAAAAATAAAACCGGCAGTT
>JAISNF010000376.1 GCA_031276415.1 Planctomycetaceae bacterium | reverse complement strand
TTGACCGGATTGCCGAATTACATCGAACACGTCCCAATGCGACAATTGGCGTTCTTGTTTTTCGCAACGACAAAATTGCGCCGATTATTGCCGGATTAAAACGGTTGGGTATTGAAGCGAGTGAAGAAGGCGGAAATCTTTTAACTGATTCCGCAGCGGTTCAACATGTTTTATCGGCAATGATTTTGGCGGATCATCCTGGTGATAGAATTGCACGATTTCATCTCGCCAACGGACCATTGGCGGAATTTTTGCAACTAACCGATTATCGTAGCGATTCTCAGGCTGTCCAATGTTCATTATGGTTACGGCGTGAACTGATCAACGATGGATATGGAATTGTTACGGAACGTCTTGCGGAACAATTGGCTCCGTCATGCCATCCGCGTGAATTTCAGCGGCTTGAAAAATTGACCGAACTGGCAAGACTGTTTCAAAAAAAGGCATCCGGTGTTCGGACAAATCGTTTCGTTAAAATGGTTCAGACACAAAAAATCGAAAGTCCCATCGCATCACCAATACAAATTATGACGGTTCACAAATCGAAAGGACTAGAATTTGATATTATTGTTTTGCCCGATCTTAATTGCGAACCGAGCAAACCTCCGAAAATTATTGTTTCTAAAAAAACTCCTACATCGCCTGTGGATTTTGTAATGCGTTACGTTAATAAGGATTTACAAACGATTCTTCCTGAAAAATTTAAGCAAGCAATTGAAAAATGGGCTTATAACGAAGTGCAGGAATTGCTTTCAAAACTTTATGTTGCGATAACACGGGCAAAACACGAATTGGTGATGATTGTTCCGCAAAAGACATCAAAATCGAAACAAGGTGGAGAATCAATATTTTCGCTGACGTATGATAGTATTTTACGTGCAGGATTGATACCGCAACCGGATGATGTTGAACCTCAACAAACAAAAACAAATACAAAACAAAAAAATTCCGAACAAAAACAGGAAAATTCCGAACCGGAAATTCTGTTTCAAACCGGTAATGAAAATTGGTATCAGGAATTGGAACACAAAAAAACGGAAACAATTCCGCAACAAATTCTAAAACATGATTTGCTGAATTGTACTTTGGCAAAACAATCCGAACAGTTATGGCGTAATCTCACACGTGTTTCGCCTTCGAGTCTTGAATTGCAACAAAAAATAAAATCCGATTCCTCTTCACAATATTCTGATACGAATACAACCGATTCCTCAAAACGCCGTCAAAAAGATGCTCGTCTGTGGGGAACGGCAATTCACGCTTGTTTCGAAAACGGTTTGCGAAAAAATCCCTGGCTGGATCAAGGAAAACCCGATGCTGATTTTTTGTTGCCAATTGTTCAATCCGCAATCGTGGGAAAGAAAGGAAATATCGAACCGAAAAAAGTCGTCGATGCTTTTTTAGAATCCTGCGATAAACCTAATATTCGCAACACATTGTCGTTATCAAATTACGTTCTGAAAAATCGAACAGTTACTGTAGAACATGAACGCCGTTTTGTTGTTCGTTTGGACAATCAACAGTTGCTTCGCGGTTCAATAGATCGTTTGGTAATTTTTCGGCAAAACGGAAAAATAGTTGGATTGGAAATTATTGATTACAAAACAGATCATTACGATAAAACCAGCGATCTTGCGAAGTTCATCGCGGAACATCAAAAAATGTACGCTCCGCAATTGAAAGCATATCGTGACGGAATGTCTAAATTGTACCGAATTGATCCGTCTGCTGTTTCGGCGAAACTGCTTTTTATTGATATTGATTATGTTCAAAAAATCTGTTAAATAATTGTTTAAATAATGATTTTTGTAATTTATAATATTTCAATATTTTGAGGCTGACGGAGTTTCACCAAAACAACGCATTGGTGATCGTCAATTTGTATCGTTTATTTATGTCGTTTATTTATCCAAGTGCGACATCAAGAAGCATCATAATTGTGAAACCGAAAATAGCTCCGATTGTTCCTGTGTCGCTGTTACGGTCTTCCTGTGAAGTCGGAATCAGTTCTTCAACGACAACATAAATCATCGCACCGGCGGCAAATGCAAGAGCAAACGGCAAAATTCCTTGAATAAATGATACGATTAAGCAACCGAAAACAGCGGCAACCGGTTCGACAAAACCGGAAATCTGACCATACCAAAAACATTTTCTTCGCGAAAGTCCTTCTCGCCGTAACGGTAACGAAATTGCTGCGCCTTCGGGGATATTTTGGATGCCAATTCCAACGGCTAACGAAAACGCCGCCGCAATACTTGCCGATTCAATACCGGAACCAATCGCTCCAAATGCAACTCCCACCGCTAAACCTTCCGGTATATTGTGTAACGTAATTGCAAAGATCAACAAAAAACTGCGCCGCCAATTTGTTTGTATTCCTTCCGGTTGATCGCCGTCGCCGGTATGGAGATGCGGTAACGTTTTATCGACCATCCATAGAAAAAAACCTCCGCCAAGAAATCCTAAAACCGGCGGTATCCAAGGTATCCAACCAAGTTCCTCACTCAAATCAATACTCGGTGCAAGAAGCGACCAAAAACTCGCAGCAATCATAACCCCAGAAGCAAAACCAAGCATTCCATTCATCGTTTTGCGGTTGATCTCCTGAAAAACAAACACCGCCGCCGCTCCCAATGCCGTTGCGCCCCAAGTAAAAAGCGTTGCCAAAATAGTTAATTGTAACGGATTAAGTTCCATCGTCTGATATAATAAAAATGTTTCAAGATTCAATAAACAACACGATAATATCGCAATTATTTTGTAAACCATCAATATTGTTTTAATAAATAATCATGGAAATAACTTCTTAACGCCGTCCGCTTCGGCGAGTCAAATATTCAATAAGAGCCTTGTCAAATTGAACACTGGTATCCAATTCAACATAATCAATCTGCGTTTTTGAACAGTCATGCCGAAAACGGTTACGAAATTCCTCAAGAGCGTCAAGATAACCTCGTTTTAATGTTTCGGCATTGCCCGGAATTTTTGTGTCGGATTCAGGATCAACCAATTCGACACGACCATGAAACGGAAATTGTGTTTCCGCTTCGTCAAGAATATGAAACAAAATGACATCATGACCGGAATGCCGTAAACGATGGAGCGATTTCAATATTTCATCAGCCTCACCCAGCAAATCACTGAATATCATAATCATACTTTGTCGTTTCAACATTGCGGCAAGTTGCATCAATGACGCTGCAATATTCGTCTGACCGGTTGGTTGTAATTTGGAAAGAACAGAAAGGATGGTTCCTAATTGTGTTCGTCGCGACTGCGGTTTGAACGATTGTTTAATTGTTTCATCAAATGTGATCAATCCGACCGGATCTTGCTGGTGAGTCATCAGATAAGCCAATGCAGCAGCCAAACAAACCGAATAATCAAATTTGGTCATTTCCTGACGATAAGTGTAACCCATTGAACGACTCGAATCAACAACAAGATAACCGATCAAATTTGTTTCCGCTTCATATTTTTTGATATAATATTTTTCCGTCTTGGCATAAACAAGCCAATCAATGTCCGAAGGATCATCGCCTTGCGTGTATTTCCGATGTTCACTAAATTCAACAGAAAAACCATGAAGAGGACTGGCATGAAGACCATGCATAAATCCCTTAATAATAAATTGCGCACGTAAATCAAGCCGTTTAATCGTTTGAATTACTTCCGGTTTCAAATATTGTTCCTGACTCTTCATTTTTTTAACGGTTTTTAAGAGATTCTTTTATTTGCAACAATTTTTAATTTGAGTTGGACAACCTTGCGCCGAAAAATTGCCTAATTTTTTTATAACAAAAACAATCCGGTTATTCAGAAAGGTTATCCAAAAAAATTCCGCTGAAATATTGTCGTATCGTAAATTATACGTCGGAAATCAAGCGAATCAATAGAAAAAATATAAATCAGTACGTTAAATCTTACAAGTCTTTACCCGATTTTCCAACGGCTCAATCCGCGTTCTTGTTCGCTAAACTCCGCACCAATTTTAACAATTTTTCGTCCGTCAGTAGTGTAAGGAATCAAATAATCTTTGGAATCAATCTGTTCAAGAGCCGATTCGGCTGTACCATAATTCGCCATCTTAAATTCAAAAACAAAAATTGTGTCCGCCGTTTTAATCACCGCATCAACCCGACCAGTTGCGGTTTTGACTTCCGTTTGGATATATTGCCCCATTAACGTTACAAGAAGGTAAAATATAAATTGATAATAACGTTCACTTTTAGACGCCTTTTTAATCATGTCATAAGGAATACCGGCATAAAACGCACGTAAATTATCCATAAAACGATTAATATCGTTACTACGAAGCATTCTAATAAATGACGCTGCCGAAAACTTCTGCTGAACATCATATTGCGGAGCATAAGCCGGTAACAAATCACGCAAAAAACTGTATTTCACTTCTTCATTGGGAAAACCCAAAATGAATTCATCAAATTCCGTATCAAAATCTTTGATTGTTAAATAACCGCTTTGATAAAGAATAGGAATCGGATTATTCATACCCGCTTTGTAATTCGTAATATCCGAAACGGAAACATGAACATTATTCTCCAAATCAGGAATTTCAAAATCGCCTTCCTGAAGCATTTTAGCAAGAAAAGTCGGCGTTCCGGTTGAAAACCAATAATTGTTAAAATAACATTTTTGTAATGTATTCAATAAACTGAAAGGATTATACATCCCTTCACTCTTGCGCGAAAAATGATAACCGTTATAATGTTTCTTTAATTTTGCAAGTGTTTCCTCATAAGACTGTTCCATTTCGCCGGACAATTTTTTAAGTTCCGGTTCAAAATATTGTACCAATTCCGTTTCGGATATTCCGCAAATCGCCGAAAATTGTTTGTCCAAACTTATATCAACCAAATTATTCAAATCGCTAAAAACACTAATCTTTGAAAATTTCGTAACTCCCGTAAGAAAAACAAAACGCAAATACGCATCAGCACTTTTCAAAACGCCATAAAACCCTTTCAAAATTTCATGAATAGACTTATTAACTTCCGCTTTGTCTAAAGTATTTAGTAACGGTTTATCATATTCATCCACTAAAACAACAACTTTATGACCTGTTTTTTTATAAGCCCGACGAATCAGCCCTGAAAGACGTGAAGCAGGAGTTATATCTGTTTCATCTTTATCCCATTCACTCTCCAATCTTTTCAGGTTAGTATCTAAAGCATAATAAAGTGAATTAACGTTAATAAATCCCTCTTCATTCAAATCAATATAAAAAACCGGATATTCCAACCAATCCTTTTCCAATTCGGCAATCGCCAAACCGTCAAAGAGTTCCTTTTTGCCAAGAAAAAAAGACTTGAGCGTTGACAGAAAAAGACTCTTGCCAAAACGACGCGGACGACTAAGAAAATAAGGTTTCCCGCTCGTTTTCAGTTGGTAAATATAAGACGTTTTATCTACATACAAATAATCGTTAGTACGAAGGTCTTCAAAATCCTGAATACCAATTGGTAATTTTCTGTTATTTAACATAAATATTTCCATTCAGAATTTCATTCAAAAAAATCATCCGGCTCATAATACTTTAATTTTCGTTAAAAAAATTAAAACACCTGTAAATTATGAAACCGGAATGAGAAAGTGTGAATTTAATGTGTGCATTTATTTACGAGTTGATACGAAAATTATGAGTATCTTTCGAGGTTCGGCGTGTAATGTTTTTTTTGTTCTTCTGTTTCGGCAAATGCCGCTTCAGGAGTTGCGTTGCTCTTAACATCAAACCACGCCGTATCAAATTCAACTGTTTCACCTCGTTTGGCAGCGATATTTGTTGTCAACGCAATCACCGCATCCGCCATAGCAATTTCGGGATAACATCGCGGCATTGGTTTGGAATGATCGGCTTCCGGATTTTCACGAACACAAAATGCCCAATGTTCAATCTCCTCACAATAACCTCTGCTCACATCGCCGAATGTTGCCTGCAACCCGATTGCGGCGGAAAGCGGATCACCTTCTTCCGGTGTTTCAATAATCAATTCCCGCTTTTTACCTTCGCCTTTGGCGGCAATTTTCGTTTTCTTATTTACTTCGGCACGCTGGTAAAACATTGCCTCTTTTTCCGTTTCGATAACAAGAGTTCCTTTGGTTCCGAAAACGGTTTCGCCATAACCGCCAAAACCATTACCATTGATCGAAGAATACGCAACAGTAATTTTTCGCTGTTTCCCAAGTTGGTCATTTTTATCGTAACCCGGTCCGGCGTAATCATAAACACAATGGACATGATCGTCCACATCACGATCAATCGGACTTTCTAAATCGGAAGGAAAAACTGTTCTGGTTGATGTTGCGCTAACGGCAAGCGGATATTGTTTTTTTCCGCCGTGCATTGCCGCAATAAAAATACTTGCCGCATCAAGTTGGTGTGAACCGAGTTCCGCCATCAAACCGGCACTGGTTCGATCAAAAAGACGCCAGCGAATCAGTTCTTCCGCTGCCGGACGATCATAAGGTTTCGGCGAACCTTCGATTTGAAATTGTTCGTTTTTGTAACCATATTTTTCCGCTGATTGAAACGTAAATCCGTTTAATTCTCCGCCCTTAACCAAAATTTCATCGGCAAGTTGCGCTTTTGTCTGAGCGATTTGACGTTCAAGAAGTTTGCGATCCTCCGCATTTAATTTCGTTGCGGTATCTTTCAATGTTTTTTCCATGTTCGCAAGACTTCGTTCAATACGACCCGTCAAAACGCCGTCATCCGGTTTAATTCCCTTAGGCACCGGTTGTTTCCAACTATCCGAACCGGGGCGATTGTTACGATGCCATTGCGCCCTAATGTAATGTAAATCGCCCATCACACCGCTTTGTAACAATTTAACAACATGATCATATAAAACATTGTAATGCCGTTGATGTCCGGTGGCGCAATGTTTTTTGTACAGTTCTGCCGCCCGTGCCATCTCTTTGCAATTGGCAACTGTATGAGCCATCAATTTTTCGGTCAAAACATGATAACCTTGTTTCATTGCGGCGATTGCCGCCGGTGCGTGAAGGAAAAGAGGAAGCCCGATAATAACTGCTTCGACGGAAGTTTCGGGGTCTTTGTTCTCTTTTTCTTTTGTGAGAAGTTCTTTGTAATCGTCGTAAACCCGTACATGATTTCTGGCTTCGGCTTCATCTTTCCAGCCGTACTTGGCAATCAAGCCGGAACGAACAGACAAGGCGGTTGGACTGGATACATCGCCATGAAATGCACGATATTGATTAAATGGACGAATATCGGCAATCGCAACAACCTGAACATATTTCGGATTAATCGCTCCGATAAGAACGCCGCCTTCATCGCCGGTTCCAAGAACGGCAACACGAACCGGTTTTTCAACAGTGCCGTAACCAAAAAATTTACCGCCAAGTCCTTTACCGGACGATAATTCTTTCGCGTTGACTTCCTTGAGCAGATCTCGTCGAAGCAAATTGCTCCCAATAACTGCATAAAAATTTTCCTTACCAATGTTACGTTGATCTGGTGTTAAGTGCATAGGTCTTGTTATTGTTAAAAAAAAAGTTAAGTTAGTTGTAAAAAAAATAAACTATAAAATAGTTACAATATAGTGGTGGTTTTAAATGTCTTCATAATGTTCTTTACATCGGAAAACAATAATTTCCTCATTAGAACGGTAACGATAAGTTACACGATCTGACTGTGTCAATCGTTTGGAAGCAATACCGCTTTGTCCTGTCAACACTTCTGTCTTAAAACGTCCTCCGGTAACAAACGGATATTCAGGAATGTCCGTCAAAATTTCATGGAGTTTTTCGTACAAGTCATGGTCGTTATGAGTGTTCCAATAAAATATATCTTTGATCGCTTGATTTTCAAAACGATAATCAGGATATAATATCTGTAATATTTTCTGTTGCTCGTCAATATCAGATACATCGTGATTTATCAAAGCAACCCGCGTCAATTTATCATATTCGTCTTCCGTAGAAATCCTTCGTGATTGTGAAATATTGGTTTTTGAAAAGTCAAATCCAAGAAATCCGTTGTGGTCATTAGGAAATAGTTCGTCTAATTCTGTGTCATTGTGCGGATTTTCATGCCTCGTTTCCAACATTTCAATGATTTTATAAAAAACACCAACACTTTGTGAAGGCAACTCTTTTATATTATAAAGATTGTTAATTGATAAACCAGACGATGTTTGAAAATTATAAAGATCATTGTTTTTCCACAGGTTGTGATAAATGGAACCATTGGCTTTAAGAACAATGATATTTAAACGATTGATTCCATCAATAAACAATGCCAATGTGCCCACATTCAATGATTCATTATGTAAAAAACAATTAATCATAACGACCTCCTCGCATTAAAAAGTTCTGCCAAATCACGTTGCGATTGATCGAAAAAACCAGGAGGCCAACATTCCAGTTCACCTTTTTCAGAGAGGGCGATTGGCGTAATTTTCGGTTGTTCCGACTTTTTTATCTGTTCAAAAAAATTAACAGTAACTAATTCATGTTGAATTGTTTGTTTTACAACAGCCAACTGGATTCCATTGATAACATGATCGCTGTGTGTTTCGACAACAACATGAACTCCGGCTTGGGCAACCATTGCCAAGAACATTCCAATTCGGGTTTGTGCTGACGGATGAAGATGAGCCTCTGGATTTTCTACAAGAAACATTGTTCCCGCTTCTGCGATCAATCCCGTAGCAAGAATCGGCAAAACATAACTAATGCCAAACCCCATATTTGTTGCCAATGCCGGAATTTGCCGTGTAAAGGCATTTTCGATTCGAATTTGTGCTTCCAAAGTCTCTGGATTTGATGTTACTGAAATACTGGTTTCCGGTATGAGAAAATCCAGCCAATCATTAATTTGAGATGTTAATAGAAGTGGATTTTGTGAATTGGGGAATTTACGAGATTCATCAATTTTATAAAATCCGCTCTCTAAATTGAGGAGTTGTGCGGTATATTCTCCCTGCCAACCGGCATGAGGATAAGAAAAATATTTCAATTCTTGCCTGATTCGCGGTCCCAAACGTTCTGCATTAAGATAATAAAATGCCTGACGACAAATCGGACATTCTTGATTATTGACCATACTTTTCTCGGAAATAACCGACAATGCCAATGTCGGTGTTGTGTTATTTTTAACAACAAATTGGGCATAACACAAATTTATGTTTGTTTTATCGTTCACAAAAGCAAAAGAGATATTGTCATCATTTACATTGTTCGGCAAAATGCAGGAACCATCACCTAAGGCTAATAAATATTGTCCATTTAACGAAACAGAATTATCGGGAATATATTCTTTTGGAACGTCTTTAGCAAGATCAACCAATTGCCGAAAAAGCAGAATTGATTGAATAAACGAACTCTTTCCTGCTCCATTGACTCCGGTTAAAACAGTCAACAGATTCATAGGAATTTGTGTATCAATAAAGCACTTAAAATTTTTAATGGTAAATTTCATGTGATTCCTTGCAGATGTTTATCAATAATTTCTTGTGCTACCTTAAAAGCGTACAAAATATTCGCTTTTGAGTTTGTTCCATTTGTCAGATAATCCAGTAATTTAGTATCCGTCGTAATCTTTTCTGCCAATGGACGAACAAGTGTTTC